>NZ_JBCOSQ010000036.1:48633-50410 GCF_040920905.1 Butyricimonas sp. RTP31003st1_G1_RTP31003_210430
ACGAAGAAGAATGCGGATCGTATCGTGGAGCGTTTGGCCGATCATTGGAAAGGCGAGTTGAGTGTTATTCACTCGAATAAGGCTCAGAATACCCGTTTGAAAGCTTTGAGGTCATTTAAGGAGGGGGAGACCCGTATTATGGTGGCCTCTGACGTGGCAGCTCGCGGTATTGACGTGCAGGATGTGAGTCACGTGATCAATTTTGATATACCTTCTTTGGCGGAAGAGTATGTGCATCGAATCGGGCGTACGGCCCGTGCGGGAAAAGAAGGAGCCGCGATCAGTTTCGTGTCGGAAATCGAGGAGGATCGTTTCATGGATATAGAACGTCTGATTAATCAAGAAGTTAAAATACTTGATTTGCCTGAAAAGTTGGAAATTTCTCAGTTGTTGCTGGAAGAGGAACAAGTGCAGACCAATAATATTGTTTACCAACGAGGGAAACCGCAAGGAGGCGGGGCTTTCCACGCTAAGAAGGCGAAAAATACATATACTGCCGAGGATAACCGGAGAAACGTGATGAAGAAACGAATGGCAAAGAAAAAGAAGAAGTAATAAAAAAAGATCAAGAATTCCTTGGTCTTTTTTTTTATTTTTCCCAAATTTGCTACGATGAAAGATAAAAGCGTCATATTAGTCAGTAAACTTTTCTTGAATATTAAGAAGCGCGACACCTTTGTTTGTTAAAGGTGGTAGTCTTTTGTATCCCCATTTACATGCTTATGTTATTAATGGCCTTCCGGTCATTTCTTGAGAATTATATTACAATTAATTTATATCATTAACTATTTAAAGTTTAAAGATTATGGAATTACCTTTTGCAGAATCGTGGAAGATTAAAATGGTAGAACCCATTCGTAAAAGTACTCGTGAAGAGAGAGAACAATGGATTAAAGAGGCACACTATAACGTGTTCCAATTACGTGCAGAACACGTGTATATTGACTTATTGACCGACTCGGGAACCGGTTCTATGACAGACCGCCAATGGGCCGGAATGATGTTGGGTGATGAAAGTTATGCCGGAGCATCTTCTTTCTTTAATCTGAAAAACATGATTACCCGTTTGACCGGATTCGATTACGTGATCCCGACTCATCAGGGACGTGCAGCCGAGAACGTACTTTTCTCTTATCTTGTAAAAGAGGGTGATATTGTACCGGGTAACTCTCATTTTGACACGACGAAAGGTCACATCGAAGGTCGTAAGGCTATCGCTTGGGACGTGACGATCGACGAGGCAAAAGATACCCAGTTGGAAGTTCCTTTTAAAGGAAATCTTGACCCGAAGAAATTGGAAAAAGTACTGGCAGAACATGCTGACAAGATTCCGTTTATCATTGTAACTGTAACCAATAACACGGCTGGTGGACAACCTGTTTCTATGAAGAATATCAAGGAAGTTCGTGCTATCGCTGATAAATATGGCAAACGTGTATTGTTCGATTCTGCTCGTTTCGCTGAGAATGCTTACTTCATTAAAACTCGTGAGGAAGGTTATCAGAACAAGACGATTAAAGAGATCGTGAAAGAAATGTTCGATAACGCAGACGGTATGACTATGAGTGCGAAGAAAGATGCAATCGTGAACATGGGTGGATTCATCGCAACTCGTCACCAAGACTGGTTTGAGGGAGCTAAAGGTTTCTGCGTACAATATGAAGGTTACCTGACATACGGAGGTATGAATGGTCGTGATATGAACGCTTTAGCTATCGGTTTGGATGAAAATACCGAATTTGATAACTTGGAAACTCGCATCAAACAAGTAGAGTAT
>NZ_JBCOSQ010000037.1:0-47670 GCF_040920905.1 Butyricimonas sp. RTP31003st1_G1_RTP31003_210430
TTCCTCTTCGACTTTACTATTCAAAGATAAGCTTTAATTGGAAAAATGTTACCAACTATTTTTGGCCACATTACTGGATAAAGAAGGGTGAATTTTGTGGAGTAAAGCGAAGCAACCTTCGGAGTTGAAGAAAGACTTGGATCAACTGTTTGATTAATGAAAAATCCCCCGAAAGACATCTTTCGGGGGATTTTCGTGAACTCGGCGGGAGTCGAACCCACAACCTCTTGGGCCGTAACCAAGTGCTCTATCCATTAAGCTACGAGTCCTTCTTGATTTGCGTGGCAAAGATAGGGAATGTTCTTTTTTCCTGCAAGAGTTAACGGAATTTTTTCAAATACTTTTTTTATGTTTGAAAAATAACAAAGTGGAGTGCATATAGTTTTTATTACTACATTTGTGTTACTCTGTTCATGTACAAATGAATATGATAAAGTTAGGAGTAAGAGTCAGATAAATAGTTTTGTATGTTTAAATGTATTGCAGAAGGGTTTAAAAAGCGCCATTTGAAGAATATAGTGGTAAAAGATGAACGGGTATTGTCGTTTTATAATTTAGATACGGCCAAAAAATGTGTCGTGTTTTGGGTAGCTGGTGATGTCCCGGTGTCTTCTGTCAATAAGGTGCGGGAGGCTCTGGCCAAACATATGGACGTTTGTTTGCTTGCTTTTATCCGGCAGCCCAAGTTGAATACGGAGCAAATACAAGATGCTATTTATCTGGATAGTTCTGGTATTTCTTACAAGGGAGGATTTCGTGATCCCCGGGTGCAGGAAATACTGAACAGGAAGGAGGGACTGTTGATTGATTTGTCGTTGAAGCCGGATGTGTGTGGGGATTATATCGTGAAGTCGGCCAAGGCGTCTTGCAAGATTGGTTACGGTACGGGACATGATATTGATTTTGACGGGGTGCGGGATATAGATGATTTTATGGAGCGATTGTTTAAATTATTAACTAAGATAAATACGTATTGAAATGAAAAAGTTTTCGGGAGTAGGGGTTGCTTTAGTGACTCCATTTGACGAAACGGGACGTGTGGATGAACATTCTCTGAGGAACCTGGTGAATTACGTGGTTGATGGTGGGGTGGATTATCTGGTAGCTTTGGGAACGACGTCCGAGGCGGCAACGATGACAGCGGACGAAAGAGCTTTTGTCGTGCAAGTCATTGCCGAAGAGAATGCCGGACGTTTGCCGATTGTTTTGGGAATCGGGGGAAATAATACGGCTCAAGTGATCCATGATCTTGCCACACTGCCTTATCTGCGGTTGGGAGATGCCATTCTGAGTGTTACCCCGTATTATAATAAACCTTCTCAACAAGGGTTGTATAATCATTTTAAGGCGATAGCCGAGCATACACCTCTTCCCATGATCTTGTATAATGTTCCGGGGCGTACGTCCGTGAATATGACTGCTGCGATAACCTTGAAGTTGGCTCGTGATTTTGAGAATATCATCGCCATTAAAGAGGCTTCCGGGAATTTTGAACAGGCTACGGCAATTATTTCCGGTATGCCGGAGAATTTTATCTTCCTGTCGGGAGATGATGGTATTGCCTTACCGTTAGTATCTATAGGGGCCAGTGGCGTTATTTCCGTGATTGCTAACGTGATGCCGAATGAATTCTCCACGATGCTGCATTTGGCATTGGAAGGCGAGTACGGGGAGGCTCGGCAGATTCATTTGCAGTTGGGTGAGATGTTTAAAGCTCTCTTTGAAGAGGGAAATCCCGCAGGAATAAAAGCTGCGTTACATGCCAGAGGCGTGATTGCCTGCCAGAAGTTAAGATCTCCGTTATGCGAGGTGAGCGAGGCCTTGTATCAAAAAATAAAACGATTAGGTGAGTAATCACCTAATCGATACGACCCGGTTGAGAACGTCTCAACCGTTTTCTTTTATATTCCCTGTATTGATATAGTCCGATAAGTAATACCAGCATGATGGGCAGGAAAAAGTTGGTATATTTTAAGAATCTCCTGTAAGAGTCGCTTACTACTTTTAGTGACTGATTCTCGATATATTTGTTTCTCAATTTAATTAATCCGGAATCGTCCGCCAGCCATTCAATGGAGTTTACGGCAAAATTGATATTACTGATATAGAACGGATCAAAGAATTTGTCTTCCATGAAATCGGCATCCGTGATGACAACAATAGCACTGTTGTTATCTTCGTTGCTTAATAATGCGGCAACAGTATTGTAGGGTTGATTAAAGTCGTGTTTTCTTGTCCAGGTTTTATAAATATCGAAGAATACCGGAACTTTTTGCACGCCTGAAATGGAAGATGATTTTGCCAACGGGGTGAACGTGTAAGCGGAGGTCGTTTTTACATTCGTGATACTACTGACAAATTGTAATAGCATGGCATTCAGTCCTTTCGTGATTACGTGAGAACTGAAGTTCTGGATGATAGGTATATACGGGAAATGGCGGTCACTTTGGAGTTGTAGAAATCCTTGATCCTGAGTAACGAGTATGCGTCCGCAATAGTTATCCACGACGAAATCATAGTTGATTTTTAGCCCGAATTCTTCCAGCATATCTTCTATGCCGACCCGGTTGATGAAACCGTTATTCTGGCTGTAACTGATTTGTCCGACTGCGTGATTCAAAGCAATGTAGAGTCTTCCCCCTTGTTCCAAGTATTGCCCCAATCGAACGAGTTCTTCCTTGCTGAATGATTCTTTCGGTCCCACGATACAGATTACTTTGTAGTCATTCAAATCTGTAAACTGGTCTATGCGCATGGATTCAATCTTGGCACTATGGGATAGCTCATGCTCGATTAATTGAGTTTTTTGTCTCAACATTTCGTTATGTCCACGTAAGAAACCGATAGTCGGTTTGGTCGTGTCGCAAGCTTCTTTTAAACGGCGGGTAACCTCGTATTCTAATGCCGTGGTCGGGAGAATGTTTATTGCCTCTTTTTTGTTGCCAATCTGGATGACGGCTCCAAAGTATACTTTTTGAATTTTCACCATGTCTCTTTCGGCTATTTCCTGGGCCATTGGTTCTATCCCTAGTTGTTCAGCCAGAGCTTCCTTGTCACTGTTGTTCGGTATGATCGTGTTTATGGTGAATGCTTTGTTACTGATTGTCTTGTACTCTTTCAGCAAGTGTCGGAATTCCCGTCCGAGTTTTATTTTGTCGGGCGTGAGACCTTCGGACATGAATAGGGTAACGGAAATATCCTTGTCGATTTTTTTGATCATCGTTTTGCTGACAGGGCTTAAAGAATATTTTTTGTTACTCGTGAGGTCGATCCTGATAAATAGGAAATAGGAAATAATATTTATCGCTATCAGTGATAAAATCAGGTAGGTCGGATTGTATATCAATTTCTTTTTCATCACTTTCGTACTAAATATTAAAACCGATTTTTACAGATATAATGTCTTGCTAATGCTAAAAATATAATAATTACGCTGATAAAGTATATCAAGTCTTTCGTGTCGATCACTCCGCGGGGGATGGCATCAAAATGTTCTCCAATGGAGAGATACGTGAATAATGCCGCTATAAATCCGGGCCCCCATAGTTCAGCAATGAATTCAAATAAAAGCACGAATCCTATCTCGATAGCAAACGTGATGAAGAAGGCCACGATCGTGTTCGGGGTGAGGGACGAGGCGAACATCCCGATACTGATGTAACATCCACTGACCAGAATAAGCCCTAGATAACCGCAAAAGCCAACGGCATGATCTACATTACCCAGTGAGGCAATCGTGATATAGTAGGGAAGTGTCAATGCCAGACATATAACTACTTGTAATAGTATAGCAAAGAATTTCCCCATGATTAACTGCCATGTTTTAATCGGCTTTGAGAATAAGAGTTCAAAGGTTCCGTCCTTGCGTTCTTCTGAAATACTTCTCATCGTGAGTGCCGGTATTAGGAAAAAGAGCGTCCAGTAAAACACGTTGAACAGGTTGCTTAGAGAAGCTTGTCCGCTTGAAAAGATGTTTTTCCCGGAGAACCAGCAAGCAAATCCCGTTACACAAAGGAAAGCCGTGTATGCGATGTATATCAATAATGAATTAAATGCTACTTTTAATTCTTTGTTTATTATAACTTTAACTGCACCCATGAATTATTCATTTTGTGTAACTTTACGAAATATATCTTCCAATCTGGTTTGTACGGGAGTTAACTCGCTGATGTACCAGTTGTTTTCTTGGCAAAGGTTAAAGATTGACTTTTCGATTTCTACATCGGGTTTACATTGGAGTTCAAAATTCTGTTTATGAATAATCTCGATGTGGAGTACTCCCGGCAGGTCGTTCAGTGCCTCGTGTATGTCGGTTGTTTCCCCACCCTTGATGCCTATTTTCAGGCAATATTCGGCATCCGATTTGCGACGAAGTTCGGATGTCGTGCCATTGGCCACGATTTTCCCGTTACTCATGATCATCACTTGATCGCAAGTTGTTTCGATTTCAGAAAGAATGTGGGAACTTAAAATAACTGTTTTTTCTTCCCCGATTTCTTTGATGATTTTACGGATTCCAAAAATCTGGTTGGGGTCAAGTCCTGTTGTCGGTTCATCGAGAATGACCACTTCCGGATCGTGAATTAGTGCCTGGGCAATTCCTACCCGTTGGCGAAATCCCTTGGATAATTCGCCGATCTGTTTGTGCTTATCGTTGTCTAATCCGCATAAACGAATCATATCCAAAACACGTGACGTGATTTTGTATTTAGGAATGTTGTGAAGTTTTGAAATAAAAAATAGAAAATCAATCACATTCATTTCGTCATACAAAGGGTTACGTTCTGGGAGGTAACCGATGATGTTTTTTATTTTACCTGCCTGTTTCCAAATCGAATAGTCCCCGAATGTTATATTTCCGAAATCCGGTGTCAGTAGCCCTGCCATGATCTTCATCGTGGTTGTTTTACCCGCACCGTTAGGCCCTAGGAATCCAAGGATTTCACCTCTTTTTGCTTTAAAAGAAATTGAATCCACGGCTTTCTGATTCTCGAAAGATTTCGTCAGATTTTCCACAACTACGTCCATGGGCTGCTGTTATTAATTTCTACAAAAATAGTCATTCAAACCATTGATTTTTAGGTTTAATAATCTTTAACCGAGTAATTAACAAGGTTTTAATTTATATTGTTAAGATTTTAGCAATTATGTTAGCATTTATCGTGTTTTACATAGTCTGTCCGAAGATTCTCTAACGATCAGTTCGCAGTTAATGATTTCTTTTTTAATCTGTGCGTGCTTGCTGTTCAGAATCTGATCAAACAGAAGTTCAGCTGCGGCCCGTCCGATTTTTTCCGGGAACTGGTTGATGGAACTTACCGTCGGGTTCATGTAGCGTGAGCGTTTCGTGTTGGAGAAACCGACAACGGCAATGTCTTCCGGGATGTTAAGTCCTTTTTCCTTGATCGCCTCAATAGCCCCGATTGCCAAATCGTCTGTGATGCCGAATATAGCATCCGGTCTCTCTTTCCGGGAGAGTAACTGGCGTGTCGCTTCTTTTCCAGCCTCTACCGTGAAATCGGAACAGTGCCAGATTAGTTCTGTTTTAGCCGGAAGATGGTTGGCTTCCATGGCTTTTTCGTAGCCTTCCATGCGATTGCCCCCGATGGCAACGTTTTCGGGACCGCATAATAAAGCTATTTTTTTGCAACCTTCGGAAACGAGGTGTTGAACGGCTTGGAATGCGGCAGTGACACCATCCGTTACGACCCGTGACACGTTGAGTTCATTCGTGGTACGGTCGAACAGCACGATAGGTGTTCCGGATTCCTGTATCATTTTAATGTGTTCATAGTCTTTCGTCTCGTGTGATAAGGCAAGGATAATTCCATCCGCCCGGTTGGCCATGAGTACTTCCACGCTTTTTTGTTCTTTTTGGAAACTTTCGTTCGAGGATATGACTAAAACGTTGTAGCCGTGACCGTCTGCTACTTCCTCAATCGTTTTCACGACTGTGGCAAAAAAAGTACTCACGATCTGGGGTACAATAACTCCGATCGAATGACTTTTATGGGTTTTCAGGGCTACGGCGATAGGATTGGGTTTGTAACCGAGTTGTTTAGCCAGTTCCTGCACGGTTTTACGTGTTTGTGCGCTGATTTCGTGATTGTCTTTTAGCGCACGGGAGACGGTAGACACGGATATATTTAATTTCTCTGCAATGTCTTTGATGGTTATTGGTTTTTGTGTCATATATTTAGGTCTTGAGGGTTATGCTTTGGTTTGTAATTTCGGGTATGCGATACGGGCATGGTACACGTTTATAAGCATTTCTGTAAATACTCGTTTCACCGTGGAAATGTCCTTGAATGTCAAGTCTGCGTTAGCGAATCGTCCATCTTGGAGAAGGCCGTCAATCAAGTTATTCACCAGTTTGGTTAGGTTTTCTTCATCCTTTATTTCCAGAGCCCGGGAGGCTGCTTCCACTCCATCGGCCATCATGACTACGGCACACTCTTTTCTCACGGGGTCCGGACCGGGATAAGTGAACAGGGATTCATCTATTTCCTTGTCCGGGTATTTGTTTTTGAATGAGTAGTAGAAGTATTTTACTTTACTTTTACCATGGTGTGTGCGGATAAAGTCTTTGAGGACTTCCGGTAATTTGTATTTATTGGCAAGTTCCAAGCCTTGTGTTACGTGTTTGATAATGATCTGGGCGCTTTCGTCAAAATCCAGAGAATCGTGCGGGTTTAAGCCTCCTGTTTGATTCTCCACGAACATGATCGGGTTGTATGTTTTCCCGATATCATGGTACAATGCCCCGGTACGGGCTAAAAGCGGACTACCCCCGATGTGATAAATCGCTTCTTCCGCTAGGTTGGCAACCATGAGGGAGTGTTGGAATGTTCCCGGAGCCTTTTTCGTCAGGTTGCGTAAGGCCGGGTGATTCGGGTTCGAGTATTCCAGTAAACTGATTTCAGACGTGTACCCGAAGAGGCGTTCTACCAGGTAAAGGGCGGGATAAATTAAGCTTAATAAGCCGGTATTTATGATGAGGAACACGACAGCGAACAGATGTTTGGGTGCGAGAGTTCCCTCTTGTATGAGCGTGAAAGCCCCGTATACCAATATATAAGTTAAGAATATCAGACCTAGTGCAATAAATAGTTGAGAACGGCGTTGCAGGTGTGAGAGGCTGAACATGGCTACGATCCCGGCTGATATTTGCATGAAGAAGTACATATAATTGTTGGGAGCGTAGTAGGAAACCAGCAAGCTTGTACCGATCAATAGATAAAGAGCCGGTCTTGTCCCGAATAAAATGTTCACGATGATTGGAAAGAATAAAACGGGAATCGTGAGGATATTGATGTGTTGAAAATAGCTGATACTTCCCAGGGCAATGGTTAGCAAAAACATACTATACAGGAAAAAGAAATCCCTGTTGTTGTAGAATAGCCGTTTCCGGGAGACATAAAGGAAAATGGAGAAACTCATGATGGCGATCAAGGTCAACACGGTCTGAGCTACCGAGATCCGGATTCTGTCAATGGTTGATCCCAAACTTTGCTCGTGTTCTATCCGGAAAGATTCCAAAACTTTATATTTTTCGGGGGTTACCAGGTCGTTTTTGGATATGATAATATCTCCCCGGTTGACCATCCCTTGGGTTGGAGTAATACTTTTCACGCTGGTTTCAATGGCAAGGCCCGTTTTTCCGGCATCGTATTCGAGGTTTGGATTGATGTAATTGTTCAGGCCTAGACTGAGTATTCCTTCCTCTGTTGATTTAGCCAGATGCAGGCTCTCGATGTATTTAACCAATGTTTCGTAGGCTTGCTTTAGCGTGTACACGTTGGAAAACTTTTCGTCGAAGGCAATGTTGTTTTTGACGATAAGAATATTTTTGATTTTAGCCGGATCCATTTTTTCCGGCATCAGTAAGATGCCTTTGGAATAAATTTCCCGTAGTTTTTGAATGATTTTATCCATATCTTTTCCGTTGTTCGCGGTTCGATATGTGTTTATTTTTTCTGAAAGTTTGTTGATCTGAGCTTCAACATTTGTTTCTTTGAAGTTGAAAATGGGGGCTTGCTCTTCTTTGATTTTTTCAATATCAGCGGCAAGTTCTTCGGCACTTTTATGCAGAGGAAAATCTAAGGGTGCGATCAATGTCTCGTATTTCCAAGGCATCCCTTTTTGGTAAGAATATTTAAAACCCTCTATTTTAGGAAGTAATAAGACTATGAGACCACAGATAATGATGATCGTACTGATTTTAAACACGTATTGAATCGTACGGTGTTTTTTCGTTTTATTGTTTGGCATATCCCGGTTTTATCTTGAATTATCTTTGTTCAAAGATATAAATAAAATTTTAAAGCCTCCCATGGGAGGCTTTAAAATTGTTACAAGTTTCAGGTTGAGCCTTCGGCTCTGCAGGTTACAAGTTCATGGGTTAGGCGGTTCTTGATGTGTAAGATTCATGAACTTGTAACTTGCTAACCTGTAACTTGTAACCAGTAGATTTTGTTTAAAACAAAATCTATTGCATTCCTGCTGTTTCAACTTCGGTACTTACTTTTTTGATCAATCCTTGAAGTACGTTTCCAGGACCGATTTCTAAGAAAGATGATGCCCCGTCTGCCAGCATATTTTGTACGATTTGAGTCCAACGTACAGATGCTGTTAACTGGGCAATCAAGTTCTTTTTGATCACCTCCGGGTCAGACACCGGTTGTGCGTTCACGTTCTGGTAAACCGGGCATGAAGGTTGTGAGAAATGGGTGTTCATGATGGCGTCGGCCAGTTCTTTCCGGGCAGGTTCCATCAGCGGAGAGTGGAAAGCACCCCCGACTTTTAACGGGAGAGCCCGTTTGGCCCCGGCTGCTTTTAATTTTTCGCAAGCGGTGGCAATTCCTTGTGTCGTTCCGGAAATAACGATTTGTCCCGGACAGTTGTAATTGGCAGGAACAACTACATCATCTATTTCAGCTAAAATGTTTTCGACAGTTTCATCCGGTAGCCCGAGGATGGCTGCCATCGTGGATGGATTAGCCTCGCATGCTTTTTGCATGGCAAGCGCTCTGGTGTGAACAAGACGCAAGCCATCTTCGAAAGAAAGTGTACCGTTGGCAACAAGTGCAGAGAATTCTCCCAGCGAGTGACCCGCTACCATATCCGGTTTCTCGTTCAACGATTTTGCAAGAATCACCGAGTGAAGGAATATCGCTGGTTGAGTTACTTTGGTCTGCTTTAAATCTTCGTCGGTTCCCTCGAACATCAGGTCCGTGATGCGGAATCCCAGAATTTCATTTGCCTTTTCAAATAACTCTTTTGCTTCGGGTGAGTTCTCGTACAAGTCCTTGCCCATACCTACGAATTGGGCTCCTTGGCCCGGGAAAACAAATGCTTTTTTCATACTCGTCATGTTTATTTCTTAATGAAATTTGTTACTAATTAATCGGATGAACTCTTCCCGCGTGGCAAGTTTTTCGAATGCCCCGCTGAAATCGGAAGTGGTCGTTACCGAATTTTGTTTTTGCACACCCCGCATCATCATGCACATATGCTGGGCCTCAATGACCACGGCAACGCCGAGGGGATTGAGTGTATTCTGTATACAATTTTTTATGTCATTCGTCAGTCTTTCCTGTACTTGGAGCCTTCTGGAAAAGGCCTCAACTACCCGAGCGATTTTACTCAGCCCGGTAATGTATCCGTTCGGGATATAGGCCACGTGGGCGTGTCCGATGAACGGGAGCATGTGGTGTTCACATAGAGAATAAATTTCAATATCCTTGACGATCACCATCTGGCGATAATCTTCCTTGAACAGGGCGGAGCGAAGGATTTCTTCCGGGTTTTCCGTGTAGCCTCGTGTCATGAATTGCATGGCTTTTGCAACACGGTATGGGGTTTTCACTAATCCTTCTCTTTCGGGATCTTCTCCCAATAATTTGAGAATTTCTTTATAATGATAGCTTAATTTTTCAGTTCTTGCCTTGTTGTAATATTCTACTTTGCGGTAGAATTCTTCATTGTCATCCAATTCAGTGTATTTCATTCGTCCTCTCTTTTATGTACTTGACTCATTGCCTACATGGGTAATGAAAAATTGGCTACAAAGTAAAAGATAATAATTGAGAATTGAAAATCGTATGTTGAAAATGTGCGGGTTCAAACTCGCTAGCACTGCAACCCGTGCCAGAGGGCGGGGAAATAATTTCGGGGTAATTAAAATCTGATTTCTCCTACTCTTTATATTGGTAGTTAAACAGGTATTTTAGGGTGTAGCCTTCCTTTGTCACGTTCGGGTGTTACGGCCTGATCGGTTGGGAAGGTGGGGTGGGAGTGTGGAAAATATTTCAGTACGATGATACTATTATTAAATAAAAAAATGTATCTTTATCAAACAAAAAATGTTGTATATGGAGTGGCTTGTTTTATTCATGCTGATCTTGATAGGCTTTGTCCTGTTAATACTTGAGTTTCTTGTTTTCCCGGGAGTGAACGTGGCAGGGATTTTAGGTTTCGCTTGCGTGGGAATCGCTATTTATATCGCTTATTCTACGATGGGAACGACGGTCGGGCATTTCACTTTGTTGGGGACGGCTCTTTGTGGTTTCGGGGTGACTTATTACGTCTTGCGATCGAAGACGTGGAAGCGTATGCAGTTACACACGCAGATTGATAGCACGGTGGAAGGTGTGGATGAATCCATTCGGGAAGGAGATATTGGGATGACGCAGGGACGCTTGGCGCCGATGGGAAAAGTACGGGTGGGGGACAGTGTGGTCGAGGCGGAATCCCGTTCCGGGTATATCGAGGAAAACCGGGAAGTCGTCGTGTTGAAAGTGTATAAAAATAAGATTGTAGTTAAATTAAAAACTGAATAGAAGATGGAGAGTAGTTTGTTTTTTCTGGTAGCGGTTATCGCCGGAGGTCTTTTTTTACTTTGGATGATCCTCTACTTTATTCCGATCGGCTTGTGGTTTCAAGCGTTAGTGTCTGATGTGAAAATATCTTTGTTGCAATTGGTTTTGATGCGTTGGCGGAAAGTGCCTCCCACGGTTATCGTTCGTGCCATGATCGAGGGGAAAAAGGCAGGCTTGGAGCTTTATCGTGACTTACTGGAGGCTCATTATCTGGCAGGGGGACACGTGGCTCAAGTGGTACATGCCTTGGTGTCTGCGTCTAAAGCAAATATCGACTTGACGTTTCAAATTGCAACGGCCGTGGATCTGGCCGGTCGTGACGTGTTTGAGGCTGTACAGATGAGTGTGAACCCGAAAGTGATTAATACCCCGCCAGTGGCTGCCGTGGCTAAAGATGGTATTCAGTTGATAGCTAAAGCCCGGGTTACGGTACGGGCAAATATCCGTCAGTTAGTCGGGGGTGCCGGGGAGGAAACTATTCTGGCTCGTGTCGGGGAAGGTATTGTGTCTTCAATTGGTTCTGCAGCCTCGCACAAGGAGGTTTTGGAGAATCCGGATTCTATTTCGAAGGTGGTGTTGAACAAGGGATTGGATTCTGGTACTGCTTTTGAAATTTTGTCTATTGATATTGCAGATATTGATATTGGTAAGAATATCGGTGCGGAATTACAGACCGATCAGGCAGAGGCCGATTTGAAAATCGCTCAGGCGAAAGCGGAGGAACGCCGAGCAATGGCTGTTGCTACCGAGCATGAAATGAAGGCGCTTGCACAGGAAATGCGGGCGAGAGTGATCGAGGCTGAGGCAGAAGTTCCTCGTGCTATGGCAGAGGCTTTCCGTAGCGGTAATTTGGGTATTATGGATTACTACAAGATGAAGAATATCGAGGCTGATACGCAAATGAGAGAATCCATTGCCAAGCCGAATGATAAGAAAAATAATCAGAAATAGTGAATGGACTTGAAAATGTGAAACAGACCCGGGGAAAACCGGGTCTGTTTCACATTTTCAAGTCCATTGGCAGGAATATCACGAATTACTGGGAAAAGTAACTTCCCGGTAATTCTCGGAGATTGTATCGTGAGGCCATGACTTCTCCGTATGCACCACAGGAGCGAATGGCGATCAAGTCTCCCCGGTTGGTGAGGGGGAGTTCCCGGTCTTTGCCGAAACAATCAGATGATTCACAGATAGGGCCAACCACGTCGTATTTTTCATGTTCTCCCACGGAGGTCAAATTTTCTATCCGGTGGAAAGCTTGGTAGAGTGCCGGACGTAAAAGGTCGTTCATTCCCGCATCCAAGATGACGAACTTTTTATGTTTCCCTTCCTTCACGTACAGGACACGAGAGATAAGGGAACCGCATTGTCCGACAAGGGATCGGCCTAGTTCGAAATGAAGTTGCTGACCCGGCTGGGCCTCGAAGAAATCAGCAAAAATTTGAAAATAAGAGGCAAAGTCGGGAATTAGCCCACACGTGGGGCAATCGTAATTGATGCCTAATCCACCGCCGAAGTTCACGTGAGGGAGAATGATTCCCTGTTCTTTCAGGCGGGATTGTATTTCGTTTACTCTCAAACAAAGTCCTCGGAATACCGTGAGATCGGTGATCTGGGAGCCGATATGAAAATGTAGTCCGATAAGCTTGATGTGTTCCATTTCCCGGCAGGCCGTGATGGCGTGGTCGAGGTCGTAAAGGTAGAACCCGAACTTGTTTTCTTCGATTCCCGTGGTGATGTAATGATGCGTGTGGGCATCCACGTTGGGGTTTACCCGAAGAGCAACAGAGGCTTTTTTCCCCATTTCTCCGGCCAGTATGTTGATCACCTCTATTTCGGGTAAAGATTCGCAGTTGAAACAGAATATCTCTTTTTCAAGAGCCAGCCGGATTTCCTCGTCGCTTTTCCCGACTCCGGCATACACGATTTGTTCCGAGGGAAAACCACTTGCTACGGCTTGAGCCACCTCGTTACCACTCACGCAGTCCGCACCAATTCCGTGGCTTTGAATGATGTCAAGAATGTGTGGGTTGGCATTCGCTTTTATCGCGTAATGCAAATTGAATCCATGTTCGTTAGCTGCTTGGGAAGCGGCTTGAAGCGTGGCTTGTAGAAGAGTCGTGTCGTAGTAGTAAAACGGGGTCTTCAAGGTTTGAAATGTTTTGATGGTTTCTATATTCATGTGGGTGGGTTTATGAACTCATTTATTTAACAATCTTTCGCTAAGAGCCTCAAGTGCTTTTTGTTTGTCTGCTTGTTTCACGAGTAGAGAAATGCTGTGTTCGCTGGCCCCGTAGGAGATCATGTGCAGGGGAATATCTTCCAGCGCAGTGAGAGCCCGAGCCGCGAGTCCGCTATTGTTGATCGAGCAATCCCCGACGATGCAGATGATGGAAAGAGATTCTTCGACCTCGATTGTACCATATTTCGTGAGGTCTTTTTTGATGTCTTCCAAGTGGCATGTACTGTCGATTGTGAGAGATATGGCAACTTCCGACGTGGCAATCATGTCGATCGGGGTTTTCCAGGATTCGAATATTTCGAATACTTTCCGTACAAAACCGTATGCGAGTAACATATTGCTGGATTTGACTTTTATGGCCGTGATCCCGTCTTTTGCTGCCACGGCTTTGAAATCTTTGATCGGGCTTTCTTTCGTGATCAGGGTTCCTTCGTCACTTGGGTTCATCGTGTTTTTCATGCGGACGGGGACATTGGCTTTTTTAGCGGGCTGAATGCTTGACGGGTGGAGAATCTTTGCTCCGAAATAGGCAAGTTCGGCTGCTTCATCAAAAGATAGAGAACGAATGGCTTTCGTATTTTTCACATACCGCGGGTCGCTATTATGTACGCCATCAATGTCGGTCCATATCTGAATTTCATCCACTTTGAGTGCGGCTCCGATTAATGCGGCCGAGTAGTCACTACCCCCTCTTTTCAGGTTGTCTATTTCCCCGTAAGCGTTTCGGCAGATGAATCCTTGGGTGATGATAATACGTTCCGTGGCTGGGTTGGATAATAGTCGTTTTAAGTTTTGCTCGATATAAAAATAGTCCGGTTCACAGTCTTTGTCGATACGCATGAAATCCAAGGCGGACAGGAGCGTGGAAGGTATACCTTGTTCTTGTAAGTAATAATGCATTAGTGTGGTGGAAATGATTTCTCCTTGTGCAACAACGGCTTTTTCCTGTAACGGGTAAAAGTCCTTGTTGATGAATGAACGGAGATAGGTGAAGATGGTTTGTACAAATTCTTGTCCCCGGTGCTTGAATTCTTCGGTACTGTAAAGGTCGCTGATGGTCATCAAGTAATCCAGTTCGAGATTTTGGATTGTCGTCAAAGCTTCCTGCCTATCATTGCGGTACAGATAGTTAGTTATGTCTACTAACGTGTTGGTCGTTCCGGACATGGCCGAAAGAACGACAATTTTGGGTTGGTCATCCGAGATTAATTTTGCCACTTCTTGAATTCGTTGTGCGGAGCCAACCGAGGTTCCTCCAAATTTTAATACGTTCATAAGTTTATTGTTTTTAAATCATTTATTTCTTTACATGAAAAAAGCCCGTGTATTCACACAGGCTTTTTTCGACAGTTTTTTGACAACAGTGCGTTAGCCTGCAAAAAGCCTTTGCATGCACATCATCTGTTTATAGTTATTAGTATATCTTGTTCTCATTCTTCTTTTGTATTTTTCACGATGCAAATATTGCATATTGAAATTGAAAAAGCAAGCCTTTGTTAAAATATTAACAGATATGTGACTACGTCACGTTACAAGTTACAGGTTGGCAAGTTTCAAGTTCTTTTTTTAACAACCTGCGCTAACCTGTAACTTTCCGCAAAAGTTATCTTTTGTGGAAAATGACGGCAGTCCAGTTGTCTTTTACTTTGTTGGATTGATAGGTTAGTTGCAATAGTTCGGCTTTCTCGCGAATAACGGGAAGATCTTCGGTGTAAAATCCGCTCATGATGAGGTAACCGTTGTCATTGAGTACCTTCACGTACGCAGGCATATCATTCAATAATATATTCCGGTTGATATTGGCCAAGATGATGTCGTAGTGTTCTACCCCGTTTAGTAATGTTGCATCCCCGATGAGAACACGTATATTGTTCATGTTGTTGGTGGCAATGTTTTCCATGGCGTTGTTGTAAGCCCATTCGTCAATGTCGATGCCGGTAACCGATTGGGCTCCGGCTTGTGCGGCCATGATAGATAGAATACCAGTGCCACATCCCATGTCAAGGACTTTTTTGCCGGAGAAATCAGGTTTCATGTCTAAGATCGTTTCGAGCATGAGAGCTGTCGTGGCATGATGGCCCGTGCCAAAACTCATTTTCGGGTCAATGATGATTTCGTGTTCGATGTTTTCAATCGTGGGATGGAATCCGGCTCTTACCAGAATCCGGTCTTGCACGAGGATAGGTGTGAAGTTTTCTTCCCAAATTTTATTCCAATCTTGGTTCTCGATTTCTACTTTTTCCCAGGTGATCGTGTATAGAGACTGGAAGAAAGAAAGGATTTCTAATGACTTTACTTGTTCCTCGTTGAAATTTTTGCTTGGTATGTAAGCTTTGAAACCGTCATCCGAGTATGAAAAACTGTCGTATCCGAGGTCGCCGAGTTCGGCAATAATCGCATCTGCAATGTCCTCCACGTAAGGGGAGATATGGAAAGTGAGTTCTGTATAAAACATGCTATCTGATTTTTTTGCAAATGTAGCAAAAAATCAGATAGCTATGCTCTTCACATGATTTTCTCTAGTTTATCGAGAGATTGAGCTATTTCTTGATCAGAAAGCTCGAAGTTCTGGAGATTTCCCCCAAGGTATTGTTCGTAGGCGTAGAGATCAATCATACCATGTCCGGATAGATTGAACAGGATAGTTTTGGTTTTTCCTTCGACTTTGGCAATTTTCGCCTCCCGAATCGCTTGTGCTATGGCATGAGTGGATTCAGGTGCAGGAATTATCCCTTCGGTTTTGGCAAATAATATTCCGGCCTCGAAGGTCTCCAGTTGCGGAATGGCAACGGCTTCCATCAGCTTGTCCTTGAGTAATTGACTGACGATAACCCCGGCTCCATGATAGCGTAAACCTCCGGCATGGATACTTGCGGGTTGGAAATCATGTCCCAGCGTGTACATGGGAAGTAAGGGGGTTAACCCGACTGTATCACCGAAATCGTATTGGAACTGACCACGGGTTAATTTCGGACAGGATTGTGGTTCTACGGCAATTACTCGGGTACGTTTTCCTTCTTTCAAGTTCCTGCGGATGAATGGAAAACTGATTCCGGCGAAGTTTGAACCTCCCCCGAAACACCCGATCACGATGTCCGGTTCATCTCCCGCTTTTTCTATCTGGAGAAGTGCTTCCTCGCCGATGATAGTTTGATGTAATAGTACGTGATTTAGCACGCTCCCCAGGGAGTAATTGGTTAGAGGATCTTGTGCGGCAAGCTCGACTGCTTCTGAAATGGCAATACCTAGGCTACCGGCCGAATCCGGATATTCCCGTAGGATTTTTCTTCCGGCCTCCGTCAAGTTACTCGGTGACGGTATCACGTCTGATCCCCACGTGTTCATCATCAATTTACGATAGGGTTTCTGGTTGTAGCTTACTTTTACCATGAACACTTTCAGGTCCAGACCGAAATGTTGGCAGGCAAAGCTTAATGCTGTACCCCATTGCCCCCCGCCGGTTTCTGTGGTGATACGTTTGATGCCTTGTTTGTAATTGTAATAGGCTTGCGCGATGGCCGTGTTTGGTTTATGAGAGCCGGCCGGGCTTGTCCCTTCATTTTTGAAGTATATTTTGGCAGGAGTATCCAAAGCTTTTTCTAAAGCATAGGCTCGTACGAGAGGGGTCGATCTCCATATTTTGTACAAGTCCTGGACTTCATCAGGGATCTCGATGTAGCGTTCGGTAGCGAATTCCTGCTTTGCCAATTCTTGGGCAAATAGCGGGTAAAGGTCTTCCGGCTTTAACGGTTGTTTTGTTCCCGGATGGAGAGGGGGAAGGGGTTTGTTGGGCATGTCTGCCACGATGTTATACCATTGGGTTGGCATTTCTTGCTCGGTGAGCATAAATTTCTTGATTGGTTTCATGATTTTTGATTTTAAAAAGGTGAATAAAAAAAAGAGAGCCTACTGTTCGTAAACAATAGGCTCTCTCTATATTAATTATGCAATACAATCACATAACCTCATTGTTTACTATGAAGTTTAAAGAGGTGCCACCACCAAGTTTGGGTTATGTGTTGATTGTATATCATGTTTCTTTGTTTTTACAGGGACAAAGCTATATAGAGATTTTCTTTTTTCCAAATTCTCTCGTAAAAATAATGTTGTTAAATGAAATTTAATGCTTACATTTGCAGCATCCCACTCGAATTGAAGTTATAAAGACGTGTATTGCACAAAAGAGATTGCCTCCGGTGTGCATGGCACGTCTTTTTTGTTAAATTCAGAGTGGGATCTAATTTAATAAAGAGCCGGAGGCATTTCTTAATAAAGTTAGTTAAACGTTTGTTTTGAAGTTATTGTTATGTTTTTGCATAACAATTTTCGAAAATTCTAAATTGTCTTTGGTGGGGCCGTGATGGTGACCCACCTTTTTGTAACCTATACCGTCTTGATTACGTATCATTTCACGTTGAATTTCTAGCTAAACTAAATTTGAATATGATGAAAACTTTTGGAAGAATTGGATGGATTTGCATGGTGGCGGTTGCTGCAACTTTGATGTTTGTTTCTTGTGGGAATAGTCAGAAAAGCAAGGTGCAGTCGGGGAAACAAGTACAAGAACCGGTAGGAACCGTCGTGGAGGAGTCGGAAGTTGTCGTGGAGGTAGATAGTATCACACCCGATTCAACCACTCTGAACACTACAAGATAAAAGCTAAAAACTAAGAGTTAGTACTATTCTTTTATCTTAAAGAAAAGCTCCCGGGAAACCGGGAGCTTTATCTTTATAGTATCATCTGTGGCATGAATTCGAAACTGTTGTATTGGGGACGTAATCTCTCCGTGTTATAGAATTTGGGAACATCCACGATCTTTTTACTGCTGGTTACAATCTCGATCGGGGCGTTGTCATAACGTCCGTTTCTTAGGATAACTAGCCTGCCGTGTAATCCTTTGTTAATTAAATCCAGAGCAAGGTTCCCGTATGCCATAGGTACGATGGAATCCAGTGCATCCGGATCTCCACAGCGAACCAGATATCCCAGTCTTTGCGTGATGGTGTTGATTACTTGTCCGTGATTAAACTGTGGGGTAAGTTCTTTTAATTGTTGAGAGATCATGTTTCCGATACCTCCCAGCTTTTTATGTCCGAACATGTCTGTTTCTTCACTTTGGAAAATCATGTTGCCACCGGAAAAAGTGGCTCCTTCGGATACGAGAACCACCGAGTATTTGCTGGGATTCGTGAAACGATCCTCGCAAAGTAGTTCGGTCAGACGTTCGATGTTAAATTCGTATTCCGGAATCACACAACGGTTGGCAGCTCCGGCTAAGGTTGGTAGCATTGCCGTGAACCCGGCATAGCGTCCGAAGACTTCCAGAACCAGTATTCGTTCGTGAGATCCGGCTGATGTCCGGAGATCATGCGTGAGGGCAATCGTACGGGTGATGCAGGTGCTGAATCCAATACAGTAATCTGTTCCGGGAACGTCGTTGTCCATGGTTTTGGGTATGGCCACGACTTTCACGCTTTCCTTGCTCAAGCGTACCGCGTAACTCAACGTGTCATCACCCCCGATCGGGATCAAGTAGTCGATACCCATGAACTCTAGGTTCTTTAATACTTCCGGGGTCAGATCGTTGATGTCGTCCGAGTATTTATCCTGTAAATGCTTGGGTACATTTGCTTTAGGTACGTGGGAAGCCCTGGTTCTGGATGTATGCAGGAAAGTCCCACCAGTGCGTCCGGCTTTGTTCACGATTTCCTCTGTTAATTCAAAAAAATTACCAGAGTTGTCATATTGTGGATCTCGTACGATGTCAATCAGGCCACCCCAGCCTCTTTTGATTCCAATAACTTTATAGCCTTCGCGCAGGGCTCGAATGGTTACCGCTCTGATGGCAGGATTCAGGCCGGGAACGTCTCCTCCGCCGGTGAGTATCCCTATAATTCCTCTGTTTTTTTGTTGTCCCATAATGTAGTTGCTTTATGTTAGTAAAATCGAACTAATGTACACAAAATTGTTCAATTAATACGTTAAAATCACCATTAAGTAAGTATATTTGTCTGTTTTTTATGGATAAAAGAATGTTAATATAATGATATGGAGAGTTTGAGAGTCTTTTGGGGAGAACTGGGAGCTTTTAGGTATGGGGTAATACTTCTGTTTGTATTGACACTCACCTATATCTATCACGTTATTCGTCGGTGTGTGATCGTGTCTCGCAAAGTAAAACCGATGGATAAACAAGAGCATGAAGGGGTGTCGGTTATCATCACGTCACACAATAATGCGGAGTGTTTGCGACGGAATTTACCGAGTTTTTTGATGCAAGCATATGATAATTTTGAGGTGATTGTGGTTGATGAATGTTCAGAAGATGACACGCAGGATGTATTGACCGAGATACAGAAAGATTATCCACAGTTGAGGTGTACGCGAATATTTCCGGACACTAAATTCAGATTTACTAAAAAATTGGCTATAAATATAGGTGTATTGGCTGCCAAGCACGATATATTGTTGTTTTCAGAGATTAATTGCCGTCCCTCTTCGATGTATTGGGTGAAGACCATGGAGTCATATTTTGATGAAAATACAGCGGCTGTCGTCGGTTTTGCAAATTATGATTTCACCGAGCAAAACGTGAGAAATTTGCGTATGTTTCGTTTCTTGCGCTTTATAAAAATGATGGTCATGGTGAAAAATAAAAAATATATTTTTGGGGATGGATGTAACATGGCTTACCGAAAATCGTATTATATAGAAAACCGTGGGTTCGCGAAGAATTCACAATCGTATTTAGGATACGATAATGATATGGTTAGAGAATTATCAAGGTTTGGGGCAATAAAGATGACAAAAGATCCGGACTCGTATGTGATAATTGATAAGAGTGACAAAAAAGGAGAAATAAACGAAGTTTCATATTATTATGCTAGCAAGATGAGATTGGCAATGACGGAGAGGATTATGATAGATGGCGATATGATCGTGCGTTTGTTCTTTTATTTGACAGCTATTTGTTTGATTGTCTTAGGTTTTTACCCAATATACGTGTTTCTTGTCATGTTGACAGTATTTTTAACGGATGTAATTTTGTTAAATATTTGCGCTATTTGTCTGAAACAAAAAAAATTATTCCTAACTTCGTTTATTATTAGTACGATCGGTTTTGTTTATCGAGTGTACGAAAATGGATATTCATTTTTTAACAAGAGGAAATGGAGTTAACAAACAACTTGTCAGAGAAAGCTCTTTATGATTATAAGGTCGTGAAGAGGGCAATAACGGGAGATGAACAGGCTTATGCCGAGTTATTTAAGAGGTATAAGGATTCAGTATATTTTATGATACTGAAGATGGTGAATAACAGAACTGATGCGGAAGATTTAATGTTCGAGGCTTTCGAGAAAGCTTTCACGAGTTTGAATTACTATTCGCCTCAGTTTGCGTTTAGTACGTGGTTATTCAAAATTGCCTCTAATAACACGATTGATTTTATTCGGAAGAAAAAAGCCAAAATTGTTTCTTTGGATAAGGATGATATAAACCCGGATGATCGCGGGTATATCAATAGTGTACCGGCAGACGTGTTGAATCCGGAAGAGGAAACGATCCGTAAACAGCGAGCTGAATTTATGCGGGAAAAAGTTGCCATGTTGAAAGGGCGTTACCGTAAATTGATAGAATTACGTTATTTTGAAGAGTATTCTTATGAAGAAATTGCTCAAGAGCTGGCCATTCCGTTAGGAACCGTGAAAGCTCAATTATTCCGTGCGAGAGAATTGCTATTGAACATTTTGCAGAATAGTGAAATCGCCCGGGAAAATGAAAGAGTTTAGCCTTCTATTTTTTTTTATATTCTTTTGCTTGGGAGTGCAAGGGCAGAGCCAAGATAAAGGCAATGTGTTTGTCACGGGTGTAGTTTGTGACCGGGACAGTATACGGCCATTACCGGAAGCAATCTTCCGGTTGGGGAAAGAGGTTCGAGGGGTTGATAAACAAGGGCGATTTTCATTGAGTGTACAAGTGGGGGATACCTTGCGTTTTTCGCATATAGGCTATGCTCCCATGCAAGTTGTTATTCCGGACAGTTTAAGAGAAAATGATTTCTTACTGGGGGTTTTTATGGTACGAGATACTGTTTTACTGTCGGAAGTTTTAATCTTACCGCGTTTCCTTACGGGGGATTACAAATCGAATACTTTTTTGTTGAATGCCCAAAACAATCTAAATCAAGCTATACATGCCGCATCAAAACCGGTGAAAGTGATGGATCAGGAAATGAACAGGAGTATGATGATCGAGGATTTTGCCCGTAAGGTAGAAATGAAAGGAATGGTTGATGTGAAGTTAGGTGTTGGAACTCAGTCTATCACGGCATTACAAGGATTAATGCGGGCGCGTCGGCAAGCGGAGAGAGGGAAAGTCATTAATATTGAGGAAATAGACCTGTTAAAGAAAATTTTTTATATAGAAAAAAGAGAAAAATCGGATAACTAAAAGAAGAAAGATTATCTTTGTATTCGAAACAAGCCTCGTGTGGGCCGAGATTTCAATGAATCGATTTATTAATAACAAAGTTACATTTTATGAAGAATTTGTCGATAGGATTAAATGTGTTATTGTTGATTGCTGTGATAGTTTTGTATATTTTGCATTTCAGTGGAAATAGTAAAAGTACGAGCAATCAAGGCGGTACTGTAACTGTGAACGCTGATGCAAAAATTGTCTACATTAACATGGATACATTGCTTAACAATTATACTCAATCGAGAGAGTTGAATGAAGCGTTTTTAAAGAAATTGGAAGCCAATCGGACAGAGTTGAACATAAAAGTGAAGAACTTCGATCGTGAGGCAGCAGAGTTTCGGAATAAAGTGGAAAACGGTGGTTTTATGACTCGTGAAAGAGCCGAACAAGCCCAGATGGATTTGATGATCAAACAACAAAATTTGCAGAAATTGCAACAGGAAATGACCGAGAATGCTCAACGCGAGCAAATGGAAATAAACCGGAAGTTGTATGATGCAATCACAAATTTCTTGACGGAGTATAATAAAGCGAAAGGTTTCCAATTAATACTGAGTACGACGTTAGGCGGTAACGTGCTTTTCGCGCAAGAGGGATTTGATATTACCAATGATGTGGTAAATCAGTTAAATGAACAATACAAGAAGAAATAAATAATAGCGAAGTGTGATAAAAGTCATTTTATCACACTTCTTGTTTATTAGGTCCATATAGTTGAGTCTTCGGTTCTGAAAGTTCCTAAAGTCTATATTTTTATTATAAATGAATTTTAAATACACAATTGATATTACGGCTGATCCGGAGGAAGTCTTTACGGCATTGACGAATCCTTTTCAAATCGAACTGTGGAGTGGTTATCCCGCGGAAATGAAAGCAGAGGAAGGATTCGTGTTTTCTTTATGGGAGGGAGATATTTGTGGCGTGAATCTGGAGGTAAAGCCCAATCATTTGCTTGTTCAGGAATGGTTTTTCGGGGAGACGGATCAACGTTCTATTGTGACCATTAAATTAAAAAAAGACGGTCCCCGGACTCGTGTAGAATTAGAACATACGAATATTCCAGATGAGGTCTTCGAGGAGATCGTTGAAGGTTGGAAAGAGTATTACTTGGGCTCTATTAAGGGCCTATTGGAAATGTACTAATTCAGAATCAGTAAAAATACGGATTATTTTTTTGATTCTCGGTATTAACTTTGCCACAGAAATTATTCACTAAATTAATAAATTTCCAGATGAGCAAGTTAAAGATTTCCGAAGATTGGACCTCTACTATCGTGGGGTGGTTTATAATTCTTTTAGTAGTATTTCAATTAAAACCTCATTGGCCTTCTTTCAGTTGGCCGGATGCTGACGCATTAATGAATAAGGTTTTCACGTTGGATAACGTGGGGCATGCTCTGATTGTTTTCTGTTTTATGTTCCTGATGGCATTGATTGCCGGATTATTTACGGGTAAAAAATTGAAAATGATTGCTGCAAGTTTTCCGGTCGTGTTCTTCCTTACGCTTTTGGCCATGGTTGTCGGAGGAAATAAATTCCTAAAGGATTGGGGATTTGAAACCGTGATATTTAGTTTATTGATAGGACTTTTCATTAGTAATATATTTTCTATTCCCAAGTGGTTGAAGGAGTCACTTTCTTCTGAACTTTTCGTGAAGATCGGTTTGGTGTTACTTGGGACGACTGTACTCTTTGATGATTTGTTGAAAGCCGGGGCATTAGGATTGATACAATCTTGTGTCGTTGTCTTTACCGTGTGGAATTTCTGCTTTTGGTTATGTCGTAAAATGAAAATTGACAAAGAAATGTCATTGATGCTTTCCAGTGCTGTGTCCATTTGTGGAGTGTCTGCAGCTGTTGCTACTGCCGGAGCTATCAAAGGGGATAAAACAAAATTGTCATACGTGGTATCGTTAGTATTGGTCGTGGCCGTGCCGATGATTTTGATCATGCCCGGTTTGGCTAAGTTGATGGGATTACCTGAGGATATGGCAGGGGCTTGGATCGGGGGAACAATTGATACGACCGGGGCCGTGGCTGCAACTGGCGCTATATATGGAGAAGTAGCCTTGCAGACGAGTACGATCGTGAAATTCTCACAGAACGTGTTGTTGGGAGTTGCGGCCTTCTTAATCAGTATTTATTGGTCTTATTCGAAGAAAGAGGTTACAGAAGAAAAACCGACGTTAAAAGTAATTTGGTTGCGTTTTCCGAAATTCGTGTTGGGATTCGTTGCTGCTTCTCTTGTTTTTTCATTCTGCGTTGCTCCAGAGGTCGTGTCTGATGCTAAACCAATTTTGAAGAATATTCAGGGTATGTGGTTTGCCTTGGCATTTATGTCTATTGGGTTGGAGACGGATTTCAAGAGCTTGATAACCTCTGAAAATCGTCGTTCCACATATGCTTTTCTGGGTGCGCAAGCGTTTAATGTGGTATTTACTTTACTTGTAGCATGGATTCTTTTCGGACTAATCGCGTAATGGAGTTATAGAGTTTATAAGGCTACTTTATAAACTTTATGAACCTTGTGAACTTTATAAACTAAATATGATCGGATTACAGATATTGTTTGTAATTTTGCCTGTGATATTGAAGTTAAACAATAAAACCAGATAGAATATGAAATTTTTTATTGATACGGCAAATCTTGACCAGATTCGCGAGGCAAATGACCTTGGTGTGTTGGACGGTGTTACTACCAATCCGTCTTTAATGGCAAAAGAGGGTATCAAAGGTGACGAGAATTGTAGAAAACATTACGTTGAGATTTGCAATATCGTGGATGGTGATGTAAGCGCGGAGGTAATTGCGACTGATTACGAGGGCATGATTAAAGAAGGGGAAGAATTAGCCGCTTTGCACCCGAATATCGTGGTAAAAGTACCTTGTATTGCTGATGGTATTAAGGCTATCAAATATTTTACCAACAAGGGAATTCGTACGAATTGTACGTTAGTGTTCTCTCCGGGACAGGCTCTGTTGGCTGCTAAAGCAGGTGCAACTTACGTGTCTCCTTTCGTAGGACGTTTGGATGACATCAGTAGTGATGGTATCGAGTTGGTGGAAAAGATTGTGGATATGTATGCTTATTACGGTTTCAACACGCAAGTATTGGCCGCTTCAATTCGCCACACACAACATATTATTCAATGTATTGAGGCCGGGGCGGACGTTGCAACCTGCCCGTTGAGTGCGATCAAAGGTTTGTTAAAGCACCCGCTGACGGATTCCGGTTTGGCTACGTTCTTGGCTGATCACAAGAAAGTGAATTCATAATTTACGATCATGTTTGTACGTTTATTCGAGGACAATCCCAATGATCGGGAGATTCGAAAGATCGTTGAGCTCTTGCGTAATGGTGGTGTTATCATTTACCCGACCGACACGATTTACGCGATCGGGTGTGATATAAATAGCGTGAAGGCTGTCCAACGGGTTTCGGCTATTCGTGGTGTGAAAGCAGAGAAAGCAAATTTCTCGATGATCTGTAAGGATCTGGGAAACATCGCTGCTTATGCAAAAGTAAGTAATGAAGAGTTTCGGTTGATGAAACAATATTTACCGGGACCGTATACTTTTGTGTTGCCGGCTACCAGTAAGTTGCCCAATGTCTTAATGAATAGACGTAAAACGATAGGTATTCGAATACCCAAAAATTTTATTGTTCAGGCTATTGTCGAAGAGCTGGGCGGGCCTTTGCTGACCACTTCTGTGAAAGCTGCTGAAGGTGAAGTCGAGGAATATATCACTGATCCGGAGTTGATTCACGAGAAATATAATCGTCTAGTTGATCTGGTCATAGACGGAGGATATGGGAATAATATTCCTTCGACAGTGATTGATTGTACGGGCGATGAGATTGTTGTCACAAGGCAAGGATTGGGTGAATTGTAGGATATTTTTCTAAGAATAAAAAAGGACTGTTGAAATGGCAGTCCTTTTTTATTTTTGCAACGAGGTATCCCGGAATCTAAGCTCCGAAAATACCTCTCTTTGGGTGAGATCCAAATTATCTTGTGGGTAGAGATTACTTTTTCCAGAATGTTTTACTGAATAGAACGAGGACCGTGAATATTTCCAGACGTCCGACCATCATCAGGATGGATAGAAATATCTTGGCAAAGTCGTGTAGATTAGCAAAATTGTCCATAGGTCCAATCTCACCGAAGCCGGGACCAACGTTACTCATACTAGAGATAACAGCACTACAAGCGGTGGCTATATCCTGAGTAAATAGTGACATGATCAGGCTGGAGATAGCGAAAATGAACATGTACAAGATAAAGAAACCCATCACTCCGGTCATAATATTGGGGTGAACACTTTTCCCGTTATACTTGACATTGATAATTCCGTTAGGATGAATGATTCGTTTCATCTCGATAAATGAGTTCTTGAATAATAGATTGAGTCGGATACATTTCAATCCTCCCGAAGTTGAACCGGCACATGCCCCGATAAATAAGAGGGCAAAGATGATGGCACTCGTGAGAGGTGGCCATAGTAGATAGTCCGCAGTGGCGAATCCTGTTGTTGTTAGAATGGTAACTACTTGAAATATAGATTCCCGTATGCTTAATTCTAAGTTTGCATAACCGTTCAAGAATAGTACGATTGCGATGATTGCACTAGCCCCTAACGTGATGTAAAGATATAGTTTAAACTCTTCATCATGAAATAATTTGCGGAATTTGCCGTGCAACATGACGTAGAGTAAACCGAAATTCGTTCCGGCAATGAACATGAATATGATAACCACGTATTGGATGTATGCGGAATCCCAATAAGCAAGGCTGGCTTGTTTGGTCGAATATCCTCCGGTAGCCATCGTCGTGAATGAGTGACAGATGGCATCAAAGAGATCCATATCTCCTAGTAACAGTAAAATAGCTTGGGCGGCAGTTAGTGAAATATAGAGATACCACATACGTCGGGCTGTTGATTTGAAGGTTGCCGTGAACTTGTCATGTGTCGGACCTGGTACTTCGGCCACGAAAAGATCACGCCCCTCGATTCCCAAGCCGGGAATGATAGCTAAAAGTAACACGATGATACCCATTCCGCCCATCCATTGAGTTAGGGAACGCCAGAATAGAGTGGCATGTGGCAAGGCCTCGACGTTGTTTATCACTGAGGAACCTGTCGTCGTGAAACCGGACATGGTTTCGAATATGGCGTCAACAATTGACGGAATTGTTCCTCCGAATAAGTAAGGTAAGCAACCGAAGATGGTGAAGATAATCCACGTGCAGGTTACAATAAAATAACCGTCTTTTTTGGCAAGTACCCGGTCTTTGACTTTCACTGTAAATGTCATGAGGCTCCCGACTCCCAGCGTGATGATTGCAGAGTAAACAAAAGCCATGAGATCGTTCTCCCCGTATATCAAGGCTACAATAATACATAAGATCAGGAAAGCACTTTCTACAAATAATAGTTTTCCTATGATGTTGGTAATGAACCTAAAGTTAATCATTTCTGGAATAGTTTGATTACTTTTTTCACTGCACTGGGCAAGGCAAAAATGACAACTTTGTCTCCGGCCTCGATTTGTACGTCTCCTTTCGCTATAATGGCATCCCCGTTGCGGATAACACCCCCGACGGTTGCGTTCTCAGGGAAATTCATATCAGCCAAAGTTTTACGGGTAATCTTAGAACCCGGCTCTGCTGTAACTTCGAATACCTCTGCTTCCGAAAATGTGAGGAATTTTAAATGTTTCACATCCACGTTCATCGTGTAACGATAAATATGAGAGGCGGCAATTAATTTCGTGTTCACGAGGGTTCCAATGCCGATGTTTTCAGCCAGATCAATGTAGTCAATGTTCTCGACTTCGGCTACGCTCTTTTTTACCCCAAGCTTTTTCGCTAACAGGCAGGAAAGAATGTTGGTTTCTGACGAGTGGGTTACACTGATAAAAGCATCGGTGTTTTTTATTCCCTCTTCTCGTAATAAGGCCAAATCTCTTCCGTCACCATTGATTACCAGCGTGGATTTTAATTTATCGGCGATGAGAATACATTTCTCCCGATCCTTTTCGATAATCTTCACGTTGTAATTTTTCTCTAATAGGGAAGCTGTTTTGATGCCGATACGGGAGCCCCCCACGATGACGACATTCTTAACTTCATATTGTGATTTGCCACAAAGAGCGAATACATTGGGGACATAGAAAGGCTTGGTTACAATAAATACCAGGTCTCCGTAGCGGAAAGAGTCATTTCCTCGCGGGATAATTGTGTGGTCTGCTCGTTTGATAGCCACGACGCGGAAATGCTGGGCACCGTAACGTTCTGCCATTTTTATCAAGGTCAAGTTGAGTACCGGGGCATTCTCCCAAAGTTTGATTCCTAATAATTGCAGGCGGCCATCCGAGAATTCGTGTAACTGCCTTGAACCACTCTGTTTTAAGGAGGCTACAATTTCTTCTGCGGCCAATCGTTCCGGGTAAATCAGCGAATCAATACCGATCATTTTCAAGTACTCTTTGTTCTCGTCTTCCAAGTACTCGCTATTGTTTACCCGGGCAATGGTTTGTTTGGCCCCGAGTTTTTTAGCCAAGATCGCTGAGTTGATATTTTGATCTTCTTGGTGATTGACAGCAATAAATAAATCACACTTGTGTACTCCTGCATCTTTCAATGCACCAATCGAGGTACAAGATCCCACGATTGACATAACGTCTAATTGATTGCCTAATAGTTCCAGCTTTTCCTCATCGCTGTCAATCAACATTATATTATGTTCTTGCTTACTAAGCATGTTCGCGAGATGTGTCCCCACTTCTCCTGCTCCCGCTATGACTATGTCCATTTTAGTTAGGTGTTAATTAACGAGCAAAATAAAGCATTATAATCCGAATTCCATAAAAAAATGCCTATATTTTCAAGATAATTGTTCCCACTTCGCTTGTTTTGAAAAACGGAATTTGGTTCTTGAAACAGAATTTTTGCCAGGCTTTCGTGCAGTGACTTGTGTTCGAGTTGTCCATGATAATCTGTTGCGGATGGAACTCGAGGAAGTTGGGAGGGTAGATATTTTCGGTAATGATGACAATATCTTCATGAGAAAATGTAGGATTGGTGTGGTCGATTATTGATATGGAACATTGAGAAGATGACAGGTGATTCTGAATGAATTTTATTTGTTGTCCGACAAAAGCTTCATGGGTGGGTAAAGCTTGTAAATGGTTGGCTGTGATATAAGTGGACAAACCATCATTGGGGCTCGTGGTTTTGAGGTAAGTGTAATAACCTTTGTAATTCAATAAGATAGCAGATTGTTTGTAGAGATTACGAATCACGATTTCCTGATGGTTTTGGATATAGTACGTGAAACAGCCATGAAGAACGAGCAATATACTCATGCTGCAACAGATAAACCTAAGAACGTGACGTTTTCTCGTGATCAAATAAATGATGACAAGGACGATGATGAGGTAAAATAGTATGACGTGAGTTGCTGTCGGGTATAAATCCGGTAAGTTTATCACGATTCTGGAAAATAGTTGTAGGCTGAAAATAAATAGGTGTGTTAGACCTATGATGATATATGACAAATAAAAACTGATGAATTCCGGTAATGCAAGTAGTATGATTCCTCCATATAAAAGGAAAGAAGCGGCGGGTACTGTGATAAGGTTTATGAAGATACTGTTCAAACTGATGGAATGGAAATAGTAAGCCATGATGGGTAGTGTCATGATCTGTGCAGAAAAACTGATGCAAAGTAGCGTGTATAATGGGCGAAGGAACTTGTGCATCTTTTTAATTTGCATCAACGGGTAAATTAAAATGATTCCGGTGTAGGCTGCGTATGACATTTGAAAACTGACAGAATAGAGTAATTCCGGATTGATAAGAAGTGAAAAAAAGGCAGCAGCGGCAATGGCATTCAAAGGAATTGTTTCTTGCCTGAATGCCTCTCCAATGGTAATAAAGCTTAGGATGGTTGCTGCTCTACAAGCAGAAGGGGAGAGGCCGGTAATGCAAGCAACAAGCCATATTAGCGGGATCAGAATCAAGCGGAATTTTTTACTTTTAAAATGGAATAACTTTAATAGACCCAAGAAAAATGCGAATATGGCTCCTATATGTAATCCCGATATAGCAAGGATGTGAATTGTTCCTGTGTTTTGGAATAGTTCTTTCGTATCGGGAGTAATTTTTTGCCTACATCCCAGACAAAGAGCTGCTAATAGCTTGTACGTCATGCTATCTGGGATGACCTGTTGTAGTTTAGTTGCTAAGTTATTTCGAATCATGTGACACACAGAATAAAGGTCTTGCGAGTGTCCGGTTTTATGGATTTCACCAACCGGAAAGCCTTTGGCCTGTATGCCTTGGTGTTGTAAGTAGTTGTTGTAATTGAAATCATGACGATTATGTGAGGTTTGTAAAGGGTATAATCTTATCAGCCCGGAAAGGGAATCCCCAACCGAGACTTTCATGGAATCTGGAATTTGTAAATACGTGCATAAATGAGGTGAGGAAATGACAAGCTTTCCGGGGGAAAGAATTTGATTGCAGCGTCCTGTTAATTGATAAGTTTCGCCTGAAATGATCGGGGGTGTCTTGGTTTCCGATAGATATATCCCCGTGGAGAAAAGTCCGGTAAAAGCGAGTAGTACAAACGGAAGTCCGGAACGAACTTTCTGGATAATGAAAAGCAGGGAAAAAGATATAATAATGACACCTAAAATGAACGTCGAAGGAAAGCTTGATAAATATTGACTGGCAGTAATTCCCAAGATCAACGGGATCACGAGAAAGAGAAAAGGAAATCTATGCCAGTAAATAGGGCGCAAACTAGTTGTAAATTAATTATAGTTTATAAGGTTCATAAGGTTTATAAAGTTTATAAGGTCTATCGTCTCACAGGGCACTTCCTTTACGGTAGCTTGAGTATCGTTAAGCAGGAACCGAAGGATACCTGTTACTTTATGAACCTTATAAACTTTATACTTTATAAACTTACTTGGGTAATACTACCCTGTAACTTTGTTTGAATTTTCCGGCACTGATGTTATTCAGTTTTCCTTTGAGTAAACGTTTTTTCAGTGCAGACAGGTGATCCGTGAAGACAATCCCGTCTAGATGATCGTACTCATGCTGGATAATGCGGGCACGAGTTCCCGTGAATTCTTCCACGTGTTCCACCCAGTTTTCATCCCGATAGGCAATTTTTATCCGGTCTTTTCGCATAACATCTTCGTGAATTCCGGGGATACTTAAACAGCCTTCGTTGAAAGGTACATCATCTCCCGAACGCTCTAAGATATGTGCGTTGATAAAAGCTTTTTTAAAATCCTTGCAATCCGGATCCAGTTCCTCGAACGGGGAGCCGTCGATCACGAAAATACGAATGTTTTTTCCGATTTGCGGGGCAGCCAGTCCGACTCCGTCTGATTCGTACATTGTTTGCCACATATCGTCGAGTAATTTACTCAATCCCGCATATTCCGGGGTGATGTCTTCGGAAACTTTCCGAAGAACCGGATGTCCATAAATGTAAATAGGTAAAAGCATTTTTAAATATTCAGATTTCTTTGTGATTCCATATACGACTGCAATATAATCGTGGCACTAATAGCATCGATTATCGCTTTGTCCTGACGTTGTTTCTTTTTTGCCCCTCCTTCGATCATGGCTTTATGGGCCAGTACGGAAGTGAAACGTTCGTCATACATAACGATGGGTATGTCCGGTAGCTTGCGACCGAGAGCGGTAAGAAAGGGTTTGATATAGGTCATGCTTTCCGAATCCGTGTTATCCATTTGCTTGGGATGTCCCACAACAATCAAGTCTACTTTCTCTTTCAAGCAATAGTCCTGCAAAAATTGCAATACCTCATGTGATCTGACCGTGGTTAGACTGTTGGCAATAATTTGGCATGGATCGGTAACGGCTATGCCCACTCTCTTTTTCCCGTAATCAATAGCAATAATTCTTCCCAATCGATTATTCCTTTACAATGATGAAAATATCCTCGTTTTCTTTCTTCATTAAATACTGCTCTCTAGCAAACTTCTCCAGGTTATCCCGGTTTCCCAACAACTCTTCTTTCTTACGTTTGTCCTCTTCTATTTTCTCCCGGTAATACTTTTGTTCGTTCTCCAATTGGTTGATTTTTGAACGCAACTGTAACCGATCGATAAAACTGTATTTATCGAACAGAGCGATCCAGATAACAAATAGCAGCCCCACGAAAGTGTATTTGTTTGCAAATCGCTGGAACAAATTTCTCGATGATGGTTTGTTTTCGTTTTGCATATCGCAAAGGTACAAAAAAAGAGACTGTTAAGAGAAATAAATGATAAATTTTTTCCGAATGGTCAAAAGTCCGGTTTTTACGCTGCATATTTATAAAAATGGGGAGAATATTTATACAGTAATTTGATTTGCAGTGTTTTATGTTTTGATAAAAAAGAATTTTACCTATTTTTTGTATAACTAATTTCGCTAGCTTTGTGGACGCAGAATTTTTCGAATAGAAAAGAAATAATAAAATAAAATACGAGTAATGGAAAAAAAATTAGCAGTTATTGCGTTGGGAGGTAATGCTCTTTTGAGAGGAAATCAAAAAGGTACTATTGAAGAGCAAAATGCCAATACCATCGACACTTTGGAGAATTTGGTATATTTAATAAAAGAAGGATATAATCTGATTATTTCTCATGGAAACGGTCCTCAGGTTGGAAACGTTTTGATGGATAACGCTGCCGGTGTGGAGAAATATGACAATGCCGCTATGCCATTGGATGTTTGTGTGGCTTTCACGCAAGGACAAATCGGGTACATGATTGAACGTAACTTACGTAATATCTTGAAAGAACACGGGTTGCAACGTAACGTGATCTCTATGGTGTCACAGGTGATTGTTGACAAGAACGATCCGGCTTTACAGAATCCGACCAAACGGGTAGGAAAAATTTACATGAAGGATGAGGCTGATAAATTAGCTCAAGAGAAAGGTTGGGTGTTCAAAGAAGAGATCAAGGTAGAAGGTGGTTGGCGTCGTGTGGTTCCTTCGCCGGATCCGAAAGATTTTATGAATGCTGATTTGGTAGAGCGTTTGGCTCGTGAAGGAAACATCGTGATCACGACCGGAGGGGGTGGTATTCCGGTATATATTGATGAGAAAGGTGATATTCAGCCGATCGAAGGGGTAATTGACAAGGATTTGGCTTCAGCCATGGTTGGAACCCGTGTAAAAGCGGATGAATTCTATATTTTGACGGATGTACCTTATATTTATAAGGATTACAAGAAACCGACCCAGCAAGTACTGGAATTCTTGGACTATGCCGACACGATGAAATATTTGGAAGATGGAACCTTTGCCGAAGGTAGTATGGCTCCTAAAATCCGTGCTTGTCTGCGTTTTGTTAAGGATGGCGGTCAAAAATCCGTGATCACCGAGGCTACCAAGTTGGAAGATCGGAGATATGGTTCAAAGATCACCATGGAATACGAAGACGACAGAAGATAATTGAATATGGAGAATTGAAAACTGAAAATGTTTTTTTATTCTCGATTGGATATTGTAATTTTGACCTGATTTTAATACAAGGTATGGAGTCCTTGAATTTGGAATCTAAAATCATAAATCTAAAATAAATAAAGTTATGGCTTTTAATTTGAGAAACAGAAACTTTTTAAAGTTATTGGACTTTAGTCCGAAGGAGATAAAATACATGTTGGACCTGGCTGCTGATCTGAAGAAAGCAAAATATGCAGGAACCGAGCAACCTCGTTTGAAAGGTAAGAACATCGCTTTGATTTTCGAGAAAACTTCTACTCGTACCCGTTGTGCTTTCGAGGTAGCTGCTCACGATCAAGGAGCCCAGGTAACTTATCTTGGTCCTTCAGGATCTCAAATTGGGGTAAAAGAATCTATGGCAGATACGGCTCGTGTATTGGGACGTATGTACGATGGTATTGAATACCGCGGTTTCGGTCAGGCTATTGTTGAGGAATTAGCTCGTTACGCTGGTGTTCCGGTATGGAACGGTTTGACTAACGAATTCCACCCGACTCAGATTTTGGCAGACTTCTTAACCATGATGGAGCATACCGACAAACCGTTGAACAAAGTAACTTTCGCTTATCTTGGCGATGCTCGTTTCAACATGGGTAACTCGTTGATGGTAGGTGGTGCTAAAATGGGTATGGATGTTCGCATCGTTGCTCCGAAAGAATTACAACCGGATGCAGAATTGGTTGCTACTTGTAAGGCTATTGCAGAAGAGACCGGTGCAACTGTTACGATCACGGATAATGTAGAAGAAGGTGTGAAAGGTTGCGATTTCTTGTACACTGACGTATGGGTATCTATGGGTGAGCCTGCAGAAGTATGGGCAGAGCGTATCAAATTGTTGACCCCGTACCAAGTGAATAAGAGAGCTATGGAATTGACTGGAAACAAGAACTGCAAATTCATGCACTGCTTACCGGCATACCATAACTTGGAAACTCAAGTAGGACGTGACGTTTACAAACAATTCGGAATGAACGGATTGGAAGTAACCGAGGAAGTGTTTGAATCAGAGAACTCTATCGTGTTCGACGAGGCAGAAAACCGTATGCATACGATTAAGGCTGTGATGGTTGCTACTTTGGGTGACTAATTACGTATAGGTCTTTTTACTAAGAATATATTCCGAGCGGTCCTGTTATTGTTTGACAGGGCCGTTTCTTTTGTTTTCTAATAATGTTAGTGGTTGAGAAATAAACGTATACAATTAAAAATTACTTGTTTGGCGGAAAAAATAGAATAATTTTATACTTTTATCCCCGATAGATGGAATATAGATAAAGTATAAATAGATGTCTTCGGATTTGACTATAAAGGAAAAATTGTTTGTTGATGTTTTCAATAAAAATTACAAAGCGCTATGTTTGTATGGGGCGAAACTTTGTGGTGATTTTTCCGAGGCAGAGGATATCGTGCAAGAGGTATTTGTTAAGTTTTGGAATGTATTTAAAGAAGATTCAGAAGGAATTTCCGTGCGTTCCTATTTGTACCGAATGGTACGTAATGCCTGTATTGATCTGGCCCGGGCAAAAAAATACGATACTGTTGATGTAAACTCTTTAGCAGACCAATTGGAAGATTTTTTTCAAGCAGAATCGGAGGAAGATTCCAAAATAGATAAATTATTGGAGGCAATAGAGAATCTTCCGGATAAATGCCGATATGTGTTTACCGCAATCTGCGTGAATAACAGAAAATATAAGGATGTTGCAGACGAGATGCATATTTCTTTGAATACGGTGAAAACACAACTATCTAGAAGTATTCGTATCTTGCGTGAAAATCTAAACAAGGATGATTTCAAATTATTTCTTGCTTTTTTTGCTGTTTCCGAGTAAATTCTTTCACCCATTTCCATTTTTTTTCGTCTTCTCTATAGTAATAGCAAGATGATTTCTGTTATGATGATAAAGGAAGACATAGAAGATATTATATGGCGAGATTACCAGGGCATCTGTTCAGAAGAGGAAAAACTTTCTTTACAAGAATGGATAGAAGCCTCTGAAAAAAATAGGCTTGTCTTTGAACAGATTCGCTCGATTATAGAATCAGGAGAACTTGTAAAAGGATATGATGTATTGAACGAGCAAAATGCTTTGGAAAAGGTGATGAGGCGGATAAAACCTCGTTCCATTCATCGGTATGTGTGGTTACGTTATGCTGCTGGAATTCTTCTGCCCTTGATACTCGTTGCCATAGCTTATTATTTTATGGCTCCTAATGAGACTATGGAGTCCCCGGTAATAGCCCATCAGATTCAGCCGGGTATGTCGAAAGCCACTCTTTATTTATCAGACGGTCAGGAAATCGATCTTTTACAATTAGGCGATTCCACTTTACGAGATGGATTAGCCGAACAGGAAATTTTATTGCGAGGAACGAGCAATACTTTGAATTATTATGACCCTTCTCGAGGCATAAGGCAAGTTGAAAAGGTCGTTTATAATAAAATCGTGGTTCCTCGGGGAGGGGAATACATGTTGATACTGTCTGATGGGACGAAAGTCTGGTTAAATTCAGAGACAGAAATGGAATACCCGTTATGTTTCGGTTTGGATGTTCGGGAAGTTCGTTTGAAGGGCGAGGCTTATTTTGAAGTGAAGAAAGATGTAAAACGGAAATTTAATGTTGTGATGGATGGGGCAACCATTGAAGTTACTGGAACCTCGTTTAATGCATCCTGTTATCCGGATGAGTATAACTGTTGCGCAATACTTGAAACTGGACGCATCAATCTGTTGGCAAACAATACCGTAAATAAGGTGAATATTGGGGAACGGGCGGTTTATGACAAGAAATCAGGTGAGGTGACAATTAATCCGGTCGATTTGAAATATTACACCTCTTGGAAACATGGGACTTTCCATTTCTACAATACCCCGTTGTCAGAAATTGTGCGAGCTTTGGGGCGCTGGTATGATGTCGAATTTCGTTTTGAGGACGAATCCTTGCAAGATGTTTGTTTCTCGGGGGCAGCTTTACGGAACAGACCGATAGATTTTATGCTCAGATTATTAGAAAATACTCAATCAGTAAAATTTTCAATACAAAAAGATGGTATGATATGGATAAGTAAAAAATGAAAAAGAGGAAGATTGGCCTCTTCCCCTTTTTTCGCTTTAATAACCCTCTCCTGCAAGAGAGAATTTTAAACAAATAGTTACACAAATCTATGAAAAAATTTTTAAAGGATAAACTTTTCCGGACGGGAAAAGTATGGTCCAAATTTTGGAAAATTATGCGATTACAATTATTGATCGTTTTTGTAACTCTGTTTCAGTTACATGCTGAAACGGGAGTTGCACAGGAAAAAGTTAGTATTTCCTTTAAAGATGCTTTGATCGAAGACATCATAAAGGAAGTGGAAGTACAGTCCGGTTACGTGGTGGTGTATAATAACACGTTGTTAAAAAACATGGCCCGTGTAACCGTTCGCTTGAATAACGTGAATGCCAAAGATGCTTTAAATGAGGCATTAAAAGGAAGTGGTTTGGAATGTAAATTAGTCGAGAACTTTTTGGTTATTTCGAAGAAAGACGGAAAGGATGAGGAACAGAAGGCAACATTCCGGAAAATCAAAGGAAAGGTGATGGACGAGAAGGGATTAACCCTTCCGGGGGTAACGGTGCTTATCAAAGGAACTACGTTAGGGGTTGTTACGGATATTGACGGGAAATTTTCGCTTGAGGTCCCGAAGATGGATAGTACGATATTGGTATTCTCTTTTGTCGGTATGGTTTCTCAGGAATACCGTTTATCCAATGATCCCAAGAATGATGAGAAAGAAATTTCTATCCGTATGAAAGAAGACGTGAAAGAAATGCAGGAAGTTGTCGTGACAGGATATGCCAATATTAACAAAGAAAGTTTTACAGGAAATTCCGTAACCGTTAAAAGAGAGGATTTGCTGAAAGTGTCTAAAACAAACGTGCTACAGGCATTACAGACCTTTGATCCTTCTTTTCGTATTCAACAAAATAATCAATGGGGATCGGACCCGAATAATGTACCTGAATTATATATCCGTGGGCGTTCTGGTATTGGAGTGAAGGATTTGGATCGAAAGAATAATCTTTCAAAATCCGAATTGGAAAACAATCCTAATTTACCCACTTTTATTATGGACGGTTTCGAGATTAGCGTGGAAAAGTTATATGACATGGACCCGAATCGTATTGAAAGCATTACCATCTTGAAAGATGCGGCAGCATCAGCCATGTACGGGTCGCGGGCTGCTAATGGGGTTGTTGTTATAACGACCGTGGCTCCCGTTCCGGGGAAAGTTTCTGTATCTTACAGCATGACCGGGACGGTAACTGCTCCGGATTTGACCGATTACAATTTAATGAATGCGAGGGAGAAATTAGAGGCAGAGGTGGCAGCAGGTATTTATAAAGGAGAGAATCCAACAGCTCAGAATAAGTATGATGTGGAGTATAATGGCAAATTGAATAATATTGTACACGGAGTTGATACTTATTGGTTGTCCAAACCTTTACAAACGGCATTCAATCATAAACATAGTTTATATATAGAGGGAGGAACCAATGATATTCGTTTTGGTTTAGATATGCTCTATAATAACGAAGACGGTGTGATGAAAGAATCTTTCCGTGATCGAATGGGTGCTGGATTTTATATAGACTATCGGGTCGGTTCTTTGCAGGTAAAAAATTATATCTCTTATAATATCACACGGTCTAAGGAATCTCCTTATGGAACTTTCTCTGATTATACTTCCAAGCAACCGTATGATATGTATAAAGATGAGAACGGGAATTATTTAAAAACGACTCAAAAATGGCATGGAGAATCGGATTCAGAGGTGAAAAATCCTTTGTATGAAGCTGGATTGCAAAGTTTTAATAAAACGCAGGTAGACGAGTTGATAAATAATTTGAGTGCCAACTGGTATGTTAATAATTATTTACAGATAAAGGGACAATTCAGTTTGACCAAGAAAAACACAAAAACAGAGGACTTTATTGACCCGAAGTCAATGCGTAATACAAAGGTGTTAGGTTCTACTAATAGTAGTTCCGGTGAACTTAGAACCAGTACGGGAGACGGGTTTGACTGGGATTTGAATGCTTTTTTGGCTTACAACCGTACTTTAGGAGGTCACAATATTAACTTGAATGTTGGTATCAATGCCACTTCTACGGAGACATCGACTACTTCAGCTTATTATCGAGGTTTTCCTTCCGGGACGTTGCATTCTCCTAACTATGCACAAGAGATTGTGGAGAAACCGACCGTTAGTCAGAACAGAACCCGTTTATTTGGTTTGTTGGCAAGCTTGAATTATACCTATAATAATATCTATTTGTTAGACCTTTCCGTGAGAACAGACGGTTCTTCTGAATTCGGTTCTGATAAGCGTTTTGCTCCTTTCTGGTCCGGAGGTCTTGGTATCAATCTTCATAATTACGAGTTTATGAAGAAATTCGGTTACGTTGATATGTTGAAAATCCGGGGGTCTTACGGGGTAACAGGTAAAGTAAATTTCCCACCGTATGCAGCACAAACAATTTACCAGATTTTGAGTGATGAATGGTATAAGACCGGTTTCGGGGCCTCATTAATGGCTTTAGGGAATAAGGATCTTGCTTGGGAAAAAACGAAAGAGTTAGATTTAGGTATAGATATACAACTGTTTAATGGAGCCTTCCAACTGGAGTTCTCTTATTATCGTAAGAAAACGGTGGATCTAATTAATGATGTGACCATTGAAAGTGCGGCAGGGTTCACGACTTACATGGATAATTTGGGAGAGATAATGAATAAAGGGTATGAGATTCAATTTAAAAGTGATCTTTTCCGTAACAATGACTGGTATGTTTCCGTGTTTGCTAACCTAGCTCATAATAAAAATGAGATATTAAAAGTTTCCGAGAGCTTGAAAGCTTATAATGATGCGGTTGACAAGGATTTTGCCGAGTCGAATGCATTCGACGGGTCCACTTCCAAACCCATCACAAAATACACGGAAGGAGGATCGTTGACCTCTATCTATGCGATGAGATCTTTGGGGATAGATCCGGCTACCGGACAGGAGATTCTAGTCAATCGTGACGGTTCTGTTACTTACACGTGGAATAGCTCTGAACAGGTTGTTGTGGGAAATACAGAACCCAAGGCACAAGGAACGTTTGGTTTTAACGTGAACTATAAAAACTTCACATTGTACACGACGTTTATGTATGAGTTCGGGGGACAACAATATAACCAAACTTTGGTGGACAAGGTGGAGAATGCTAATTTATACAGCTCAAATGTAGATAAACGGGTGTTTACCAGCCGTTGGAAAAATCCGGGCGATAAAGCAAAATACAAAGCTTTGGAAACCGGGAGAGGATCCATTGAGACTACGAATCCGACCGAGCGTTTTGTACAGGATTATAATGTTGTGACATTGAATTCGATTACACTAGGGTATGATTTTGATCAAGAATTGATTAAAAAGGCTCATTTAGGTATGTTACGTTTGGAAATTGGGGCTAATGACCTTTTGCGGATCTCTTCCGTTAAGGCGGAACGTGGACTTAGTTATCCTTTTGCCAGATCCGTGAATTTTTCAATAAAAGCGACGTTCTAAAACGGCTCAACGTTATTTAGGAAATTAGAAATCAATAGAATATGAAGATAAATAAGATAATATTAGCTGTATTGTTGCCGATCATGTTGAGTTCATGTGAGCAATGGTTGGATGTAGCACCTGACGATCAGGTAAACGAAGAGACTCTGTTCGCCAATGGAGACGGTTACCGGAATGCGTTGAATGGAGTGTATCGGGATATGGCAACCACCCAAATGTACGGAAGGGAATTAACTTGGGGATTTGTGGACGTAATGGGATGGGTGTATGATCCGTTGACGATTTATTATGATTGTAGTAATCACGAGTATTATGATGTGTTACTGGGGAAATACAATGTTCAAGTCGTGAAGAATATCAGCGAGGCTTTTTGGTCTCAAGCCTACAATTCTATCGCAAACTGTAATAATATCATTGCCCGGATTGACGGGGAAAATCCGTCTAAATTTGCTGGTGGAGAGGAAGAACGGAATATGATTCACGGGGAGGCACTGGCCTTACGGGCTTATCTGCATTTCGATATGTTACGTTTGTTTGCCCCGGCTCCTAAAGTTGCGGATGACAAAGGATATATCCCGTACTATGAAAGATACGGATCAACCTCTGAGGCTAGAGCAAGTGTTCCCGTGATTTTAGAAAAAATAGAACGGGACTTGCTTAAAGCCAAAGATCTGGTTGCTCCTTTTGATACGACCGGCAATCATAAAGTATGGATGAGTACCAGATTAAGAATAGAAGGGGGACGGGGATCCGGTGATTCCTATTTGCCGGATGATTTGTTCTATATGTACCGGGGATTTCGGATGAACTACTATGCTATTTGTGCGACCTTGGCACGTGTGTACTCATATGGGGACAAACAAACTCTGGCAAGAGAATGTGCAGAAGAAGTAGTTGAGGCCACTTATCCCCAAAGCAGTTATAATACCAAATGTTTCACGTTTACCGGAGGTGGGAGTTATAATAGTAATTATAAATTGTATGATGGGGTGATCTTTGGACTTTCCAATCAGAAATTAATAGACGATTATAGCAATTATCTGGGAACGGCTAATGACATTAAATTGCCGGTATACTATGATGCCATTATTTATAATGAAAATTATGATGAGGTTGATACAGAGGATGCCCGCCTGACCTTATTTTCGGTTGTGGATGATTATTATTACTATTCAAAGAAATATACTACGCAAGTCGGTAATTCTTACGGGGAGGATCTGATTCCGATGATTCGTTTAAGCGAGATGTACTATATCATTAGTGAAGCTCTTTACACGGAAGGACAGACTCAATCAGGTATTAACAAACTGGATGAGGTGAGAATGGCAAGAGGGATTCGGGGTGGAAAACTTCAGATTGAGAGTTTGGAGGAAATGCAAAAAGCTATTTTGAGAGATGCTAGAAGAGATTTTATCGGAGAAGGACAGTTGTTTTATTATTATAAAAAATATGATATGACTCCGAATGATTGGGGATACACGATTGGCAGGGTGTTGCCTCTTCCGGACAATCAACTGATTCATTAATAAAAAAAGGATACTTATGAAAATATATATAATTCTAATTGCGATAGTGTTTGCTCTTTTTTCCTGTAGTGAAGAGGAAATAAAAACTTATCATTCAGAACGCTATCTTTATTTCACGACAAGCTTGGATAGTGCAGATTTATCCGTGTCTTTTTCCCACTATCCGACCAATGAAGAATATAAGGCCGGTTTCGAGGTGAATTTAATGGGTGATCCTCTTGCAGAAGATGCTGTCTATCGTATCTCGGTGGTAGATACGGGGACTACGGCTCTTCCTGAAGAGTATGTTCTGAACATGGAACCGAAGTTCGGGGCCAACCAGCTGAAAGATACGCTTTATGTGACCTTGAAAAAAACGGAAAGATTGAATGATGGTCCCGTGACGTTAATGATCAAACTGGAAGAGGGAAATGGCTTTACCCCGGGGTTAAGGCGTAATCGCACGGTAAAGGTTCATTTTGATAACGTGGAAAGCAAACCTCTCTGGTGGGAAGGAGATATTATAACGGTATATTTGGGTGAATATTCTCCCGAAAAATACAAGTATTTCCTGATCGTTACTCAGGTTGATGCAACCGAGATCCCTGTTTTGTTAAAAGAAAACCCGACAAAATTGCGGGTATTGGCATTGGAATTTAAAGACTATCTGGCTTTACACCCTGAATTGAATATGACGGTGCCTATTTATTAATAACTAAAAAGTGATGGTGATGAAAATAAGATATATACTTCTGTTAATCATTACAGTACTGGGAGTGAGTTCCTGCTATGATGATAAGGGAAATTATTCGTATGATCCCAAGAATGATATTAAGATTACTTTTGATGCAAGTTATTTTGAGGCTATTCTAGGAGAAAAAATTAAATTGACTCCGAGATTGACGTTTGCCATTGATAGCAATGATGTCGATTTGAGTTACAAATGGACGTTCCTTGGAAAAGAAATTTCCGATCAACGAAATTTGGAATGGGTTGTTGATACCGTGACTAGTAACCATAACGTTTATTTGAACGTGACCGATAATCGTACCGGAGTAACTTTCTCCGGGGGAATTTCAGCGATGTTAAGTTCTGCGTATGCCAAAGAGGCTTGGGTTGTTCTTGCGAAACAGAACGGAAAGTCTGTTTTGTCATATATCCGAGAAACCCAAGAAGATGATGGAAGTGAGTATGGTAAATTCACGTATACCGATATTCCTGATATTTATCAATTGGTTAATGGGGAAGAGTTAGGAACGGAACCGGTTCGAGTGCTGGAACATTTTGCAGCAAGAGGCGGTATCGGGCATTTTTGGGTACTACAAAATGGAGGTCAAGGATGCGTGGATCTATCCGGAGAAGATTTCACGAAAGATATTCTTTTGAATGATATTTTTCTGGATGGAAATTTACCGGTAGATTTTAAACCGATTGATATGATTGATATGAAGTGGCTGACTTGTGTGGTTAATCATGATGGAAAGGTATATACGCGTAAGAAATTAACGAATCAATTGTACAATTCCGGTTATTTTATCGACCGTCCGTTGGAATTCGAAAATGAAGAAGTAGATGGATCTCGTATGGTGTTGGCTCCTTTCTCTGACTTGAATTATACTGTTATGTATGATAAGGTGCATAACCGTTTTCTGGCTATTGCGGACTTGAAAAAGGAAACAGCAGGAAAGGTAGTGAAATTTACGGTGGATGAATCCGGGTATGCGCCTGATTTTGCCCGATTGGATAATTTGGGGAATATGGAGGTGTTGCATACTGGTTATTATGAGGTAAAAGAGGGAGAAAGTGGAGATCAGGGATATTACTCTATTTTACGAGACCGGACAACCGGGAATTATTACACGCATGATTTTCGTGTGAATGCGATGAGTGAATCTTCTGCTCCTTCTGCATTCCCGGTATTACAGCGTCAGATAGATCTAAATCAAGTGATAAACGGAACCTCTAAAAATGTATTTAATGTATTACGTTCATGGGTGTACGGGGATGATTTTGGAACCCCTTATGTTTTGATTTCTAAAGATAATGAGTTGTGGTTGTACGATCGGGACGCTAAGATGCCCGTGGAGAAATATTATGAATTCCCACAAGGGCAGATTATCACGGCGATAGATTCCGAGAGTGTTGGTAGCCGTCGGGTGGCTATAGGAATGCAATCCGGAGAGTTTTACGTGTTGGATCTGACAAGAAAGGCCGTGAATGGTCAAAAAGAGAAGTTGATTTATGCGTCAACTCATAATTTTGGCGAAATCGTACATATCCGCTATAAAGTATGTAGTGGTAATGGTTGGGGATATTAATCGGTAACAAGTAATCAAGGAGATCCAGAAGTATTTCATTTTGAAACGCTTTTGGACTCCTTCCACTCGACTGTGGCAGAGACTTTTTTACGTCTTGTTTGCTCCAGACGGAAAGACCTTTGTATAAATATCGGGACGAAATAAATTGTATGTAAATTAAATGTATTTATGAAAATCAAAGTTTTAGTTGTTTTGATGGCCCTTGTCTGTGTTCCATTGATTACAGATGCTAAAAAGAGAGAGAAAAAGAAGAAAGCAGGAAAAACGGAGAATGTTCAAACTCCTAAAGAATCTGCTTATGACCAACTCTTTAAGGGTAAAGAATGCACCACGGCGAAAGGGATGATTACCCTTCACAAAGTGGATGGAAAATTGTATTTTGAATTCCCGCTGAGTTTGTTGGGACGGGATATGTTGCTTGGATCAACTGTTTCCAGTATCAGCGATAATTCGAATGCGTTGGTGGGACAAAAAAATCAGACCCCGTTACACGTTGCTTTTACCATGACGGATAGTATGGTGTATTTGCGGGAAGTTACTAATCCTTCCCGGGCACAAATATCAAGCCAAAGTAAAGATAAGCATATTGAACAGGCCATGGAAATGGGAACTCGTTTACCAATTATGGAAGGATTCGCAGTGAAGGCTTATAATGCCGATAGTACTGCGGTTGTGTTTGAGGCAACTAAATTCTTCGTGAGTGACGACTCTCGGATGGATCCTTTTGATCCTTACGGAAAAAAGGTGTATTACGGGCAGGGAACCCGTAGGAAGCGTTTCCAGTCAGAACTGTCTTATGTCGGGGATATAAAGGCCTTTTCAGATAATGTCTCGATTACTTCCTCGCTTTCCTATTTACAGGATATTGCGCTTCATGGAATGTTCGTGCTGGTTATTGATGAGCCTGTGACGGTAGGAGTAAATCGTTCATTGGTATTGTTGCCGGAAGAACCGAGGATGCGTCCCCGTTTGGCAGACCCTCGTATCGGTTATTTCGTTTCCGGTAAAGAGGTGATTACGGATGATCTGGATGGCGTGAAAGACGTTTATTATATTAATCGCTGGGACCTTCAGCCTAAGGATGTGGAGGCTTATAAGCGGGGAGAACTGGTGGAACCAGTGAAACCGATCGTTTATTACGTGGACGATGCATTTCCGAACGAATGGAAGACTGCCATTCATGCGGGAATCAGACTTTGGAACAAGGCTTTTGAAAAAATCGGTTTCAAAAATGCTGTTCAATCTTATGATTTTCCGAAAGATGACCCGGAGTTTGATCCGGATAATATCAAATATTCTTGTGTACGTTATTGTCCTGTCGGGATGGCTAATGCTCAGGGACCATCTTGGGTTGATCCTCGTAACAGTGAAGTGGTCAATGCTTCCGTGTTGATTTATCATGATGTGATCAAGTTGATCAATAATATGCGTTTCGTGCAGACAGCTCAGGTGGACGAGCGAGTGCGAACGACAAAGTTACCGGAAGATGTTTTGTTTGAAAGTATGCGTTATATCGTGGCACACGAAGTCGGACACACGTTAGGCTTGATGCATAACATGGCTGCCTCTGCCTCTATTCCCGTGGAATCCTACCGGGATGCGGAATTTATGGAAAAATACGGGACAACTCCTTCTATCATGGACTACGCTCGTTTTAACTACATTGCGCAACCTGAAGATAAGGGGGTCTCTTTGACTCCCCCGGAATTGGGTGTGTATGATTATTACGCTATCGAATGGGGATATAAACCCTTGTTGGATGCACGCACCCCGGAAGAAGAATTACCTGTTTTGCGGAAAATGATTTCAGATAAGATCGGGGATCCGATGTTCCGGTATGGTAAGCAACAAATCGGGTATGGTACTTTTGACCCGTCATCTTTGACTGAAGATTTGAGTGATGATGCTGTCAAGGCTGGTGAGTACGGGATTAAGAATCTGAAATATATTCTGAAAAATCTCAATCATTGGATGGACAGTCAGGATAAGGATTATACTTACCGGGACAATATCTACCGGGAAATTTGTAATCAATATTCTCAATATATCTATACTGCTTTGGCAAACGTGGGAGGATTCTATATTAACGAACACTTCGTGGGAGATCCTTATAAGACTTATCAAGTTGTTCCGAAAGAAATTCAAAAACGGGCTTTGCGTTTTGCCATTAACGAGTTGAAGAATATGGAATGGTTGGATTGCCCGGAAGTGGTAAAAAACTTGGAATTTGACGGTTCTAATGCCCGGTTGCTATTAAAGGCCTTTGCCAGTTCACTCGTTTCGACCAAACGTTTGGCATTAGGTGTGTATCGTGATCCGAATGGTTATTCTCCCCAAGAATACTTGGATGATCTTTATAATCTGATTTGGGCCTCAACTCTTCGCGGAAAGAATCCGACGGAGGCAGAACGTATTCTGCAGACGGAAGTTGTAAATTCTTTAATCAGTGGGGTAAATCCGGCTACGGGCAGGAAGAGCATGGCCGATATGGTGTTGGCTAAATCTCGTCCGGCATTTGGTTGTGCCTGTGGAGGGCACCAGCAGTTACCGGACTATCAGATTCGGGAAATAATGGAAAAATTACCGATGAGGAAAGCAATAAGTATGAAAGCTACGAATTTTGATCAATTCTCCAACTTGGTTGAACGCCGACAAGATTTGAATGACAGGTTGGGATATGATTTTATTCAATACGTGGCGAACATATCGAATGATAATAACCAGCATCTTTTGCATCAGATGATTTTGAAAATACAAAACCTGATGAAAGTAAATAAAAACAATGGTTCTTACGAGACTCGGGGACATTATGCTTACTTGTTATCGCAGATAGAGGGATTTCTAAAAAATAAATGATGTACTTTAAAACAAGATATATGAATAGAAGATTCCTTTTAATCCTCTTCTGTCTTTTTTCCTTTTTGTTGACGGTTTCTGTTGAGGTTCAGGCTGAAAAACGGAAAAAGAAAGGAAAGAAGGAGAACGTGGAACAAAAAAAGGAGAGCAAATATGACCAGCTTTTTGAAGGGAAGGAATGCGTGACCCGAAAGGGAATGATCACGTTGCATAAGTTTGAGAATAAGGTCTATTTTGAGCTGCCCTTGACTTTACTGAAAAGAGAGTTTCTGTTAGGGTCGACCGTGGCCGGGATTAGTGACAATAGCAATGCTATTGTCGGGCAAAAAACAACAGATCCTTTGCATATAGCCTTTCAGAAAAGGGACAATAAAATTGAGTTGATCCAGATGAGTTTGCCCTCCGTGCTACAAGTGTATAGTGGCATAGAGCAAGAGGCATATAATCGGGCTATTCGGAATCGTAACGTGCCGCCCGTGCTGAAAGCGATGGAAATTATGGCTTACAATGCGGATAGTACAGCCGTCGTGTTCGATATGACTTGGTTGTTTCTGGCAGATGATGCTCGTCTGACACCTTTTGATCCGTATAGTCGTTCAACCGGTTACGGGAAGTTAAAACGAAGAGCTACTTTTAATAAAGAGGTTTCTTATATAGATGAGGTGAAAGCCTTCGAGGATAATATTGCGGTAATTTCTTCTTTATCTTATGACCAGAGCGTGATGTCTCCTATAACGGGGAAAAGCGTGAAAACGGCTGTTACCGTGAAAATGAATCGTTCAATGATTTTGTTACCGGATAAGGATTTGATGCGTGAACGTCTGGCTGATCCGAGAGTAGGACTTTTCTATTCCGTGAAGGAAGATATGACCACCCGTACGGATGGAGCCAAATATACTTTTTTGATGAATCGTTGGAGAGTGGAGCCGAAAGATATGGAGGCTTACAAGCGGGGGGAACTGGTGGAACCGGTAAAGCCCATCGTGTTCTACGTGGATAATGGTTTCCCGGAAGAGTGGAAGGCTGCCGTACATGCGGGAATTAAAGAATGGAACAAAGCTTTCGAGAAAATCGGTATGAAAAACGTCATGATCAGCCGTGATTTTCCGACAGATGATCTGGAATTTGATCCGGATAACTTGAAATATAGTTGTATTCGTTATGCCCCAATTAGTATCGCTAACGGGATGGGTCCCTCGTGGACGGATCCGAGAACGGGAGAAATCCTGAATGCGTCGGTCTATATATACC
>NZ_JBCOSQ010000038.1:0-47585 GCF_040920905.1 Butyricimonas sp. RTP31003st1_G1_RTP31003_210430
TGTTATTATTTTACAGGGGAGGGAGAATGTGCCTTATTGGCAGGGGGACTTGTGACTGAAGCTATGGGATTGAGTCGGAAATTTGATAGTAAGGAGCTAGGCGATTGGTGGGAGGCCATTCAATTTTGTGAAAATGTAGAAATTTCAGTAAAAGATAGGAAACGATTCGCAGAAGAGCGTATGCGGCTGATGGTTATTGTGAAACAGCAAGAAGATGAGATGATTCAGTATTTTGAGGAAACAGATAAAAATGATACAAGTTTGATTGTAAAAATTTTTAGTATTTGGACAAAATATGAATTTATTAAATGTAATGAGGTTTTTGGGAGATAAAGAGTCTTAAAATGTATGGGCAAAATAAATAGATGGTTATCTTCTCATGTACAATTTGTTAACGATGTGAGAAAGTAGATAACTTCCATGTGGTTCTTGTATAGGTTGTTTTAGATATTGGATTTTTGGAGTGAGTGAGGAGAATTGTTGACCTAATTGAAAGGATATTCAAAAATTTAGATATATCCGTAAATGAAATTATCTTCAGAATTTAAATTCCAATAATTTGTAAAGTACATGTTAGGAGATAATTTGTTATTTATATGAATAAATGAAATGATTGTAAATGTTTTATATAGAATAAAGAAAAGTCAACTTTTTAAAGATTCATTTTGGGCCATTGGGGGTAATGGCATAAGTTATGGTTTATTACTATTGGGTGGAATCTTTATTGCTCGTTTTCTTGGTAAGGATTTGTATGGAGAATACGGTGTAATTAAAGCAACGATGTTTAACATCGCTTCTGTGGCAACTTTTGGATTAAATTTTACATCGACAAAATATATTGCAGAATTCAAACAATATGACCAGTCTCGACTGAAAGCAATATGTCAAGGGGCATTAAGTATCACCTTGATTACGGGTATAATATTGGCAATCTTATTATTTATTTATGCACAAACATTGGCAATTTATCTTGATGCACCTCGCTTGAAAATAGCCTTTCAAGTTTTAGGTATTATTATTGTATTAAAAGCAGTGGTAACAACTCAATCTGGTATATTGGCTGGTTTTGGAGTGTTTAAAATTATTGCACAGAATAGTATGTGGTCGGGAGTTGTTTTCTTCTTGATGTGTATTCCGATGGCCTATTGGGGTGGATTACAAGGAGCGTTGGGTGCATTGCTTTTTTCTCAAGCATTTAATTGTTGTAAAAATTATGTGTCATTACATTACATAATGAAAAAGTTGCCAGGGCAACATACATGTAATTTTGTTAAAGAATTGTTCCGTTTTTCATTGCCAATAGCATTACAAGAGATTAGTATAAATATTTGTAATTTAGGAGGGGTCTTTTTGATTACTAAATTATCTTCATTAGGTGAATTGGGAATATATTCAGCAACAAACCAATGGGAGATATTTATCACGTTTATTCCGGTTTTATTGTCAAATGTAATATTGTCGCATTTATCTAATAGTACAAACGATCGTGTACGTCATAATAGAACGATGAAAATTATGCTACTAGTTAATTTCGTTTGTACATTAATCCCTTTTATTATTGTTTATTGCCTTTCCAGATGGATCGTTTCATGGTATGGCGCTACATTTACGGGGATGGCTTCAGTATTAAATGTTGTAATATTAGCAGCAATATTCAATTGTTGTTCGAATGTGTTTAGGGCAGAGTTTATTTCGATTGGGAAAAATTGGCAATTTTTCGGGATACGTTTTTTACGAGATATATTGCTTTTGGTACTGGCTTATATATTAATTCAAAGAAATAGTGGAGAGAATGCTGCCTTTTATTTTGCAATAGCGTATGTCATCTCGTCTATTTCCTATTTGATGTTTTTATTCATTGTGTATTTATTAATCACAAGAAAACATAAATTTAATGCGTGTGATTAAACAACAGTTACTTGCAAATAAAAATGCAAATACTTTTTTTTGTATCATATTGACAATGTTATTTCCTGTGGTATTGAATGCTTTAGGCATGTTGTCAAATTTTGCAATAGCGATGGGAATTGCATTTATGTTTGTATGTTTATTTTCTTTTTGGACTTTTCCTGTTATTCAAACAAAAGTTGAAATTGCGTCGTTTTTAATAATTTTTGTGTTGTTGTGTAATTTTGGATGTGCCATCATTATTGATGTAATTAGTGGAGTGAAAATAAACTCCCTTGATTTCCTTAATATGATTGCAAAGTCAATCAGTATATATCTTTTTTATGCTTTGCCAAAATATTTAGTTTTTTCTAGCTTAGCATTAAAAAGATATGCTAAACTAATGATTGATTTGGCAATAATTGCATGTATTTACAATATTGTTTCAAATCTTTCAATACTTACATCTGGATTTGCAGGAGTTTCTTCCTCTTATGAAATAAAACTTTGTAGTTTTTTTGTTAATCGAAATCAATTCGGGATGTTTTTAGTTGTAAGCATATTTCTTTTTGAATTTGCTTTTTCTACTAATAGGAGTTGGTATAAAAAAATTGTATTGGTATTGTTGTTAACGAATTTACTGTTAACATTTTCTAGGGGTTCAATGATTTCTGTGATGTTTTTTTATATTGTACGCTATACTTATAATCACAATATTTTGCAAAATATCAAACAATATTTGAAGATTATGATAATAATGACTTTGGTTGTTTTGATAATTATATTGTATGTACCATGGATTGAGAATTTCATGAAAACGATGGTTATTCGAGCAGATACAGGTACTGCTGGTAGAATAGATGTTTGGTTAATGGGATTAAATGTTGCATCGCATAATATAATTAATGGGATTGGAAGTTTTACTGGAATCGACCTTGCAATAAAGAACGGCTTTGAATTTGGACAATTTCATAATTTGTACATAGATACATTAGTTGGTGGGGGAATAATAGAATTGATACTATTATTGATTATTTATAAAAAAGCATTTGAGGCGTGTGGGAAATGTCAAGATAAAAATCTTCGGAATAGTTTTAAAGCTTTTTTGTTGGCAGTTTTGTTAATGGGAATGAATGAGAGTGTGTCTTTTTTCTCCCTTGGTTATGTGGATATTTTTTTTACAATTAATTGTATCACATTGCCATTTTTGGTCAATAATATGGAACCCGATAAATATCGTTGGTTAATTTCTTATTGAATAGTGATATTGTACAGAGTATATTCTTACATCATTCTTGTTTTGTTTAAGCATGTTTTAAAATTTACAACATGAAGTCAATAATTATTATTGCAAATTTTTGTCGCAAATTCGATGGAACTATCAATGGACGTTTTCTTTATTTAGCAGAAATGTTAGCCAATAGAGGATTCTGTGTTGAGTTGATCACAAGTGATTTCAGTCATGGGATGAAAAAGTTTAAAGAAGCACCCGTGGATGCTTATAAATCTATAATTACCTATGTGCATGAGCCTGGTTATCAGTCTAATATTAGTTTTAAAAGATTGTATAGTCATTGGAAATGGGGAATGAATGTGGGAAAGTATTTAAATTCGCACCCTATTCCTGATTATATTTATTGTGCAATACCTTCGTTAACAGTTGCATTAAAAGCAGGAAAATATGCTCGCCGGCATAATGTGAAGTTTATTGAAGATGTTCAAGATTTGTGGCCGGAAGCTTTTGGATTGGTAATAAAAAATCGTTTTTTACGAAATATGTTGTTATTTCCTTTTAAATTATATGCTAATCGTATTTATGAACTTGCGGATAAGGTGATAGCTGTTTCAGAGACTTATAAAAATAGAGCTATGTCTGTACAGGGAAATGATGCTACAGGTTTGTGTATTTACTTAGGAAATGATAAGGTCGTTTTTGATTCCGCAAAATTGAAATATCATGTTGATAAGCCAGATGGTGAAATTTGGTTATGTTATATAGGTTCTTTAGGTTATAGCTATGATATCGAGTGTGTTATAGATGCTTTGGATGTTGTGAAAAAGAGGGAACAAGTAAAGTGTGATATTAAATTTATGATAATTGGAGATGGACCTTTGCGAGAAAAATTTACTTGTTATGCAAATGAAAAAGAAATTTATGCAGAATTCACGGGGAGACTCTCGTATGAAAAGATGGTTGGATTATTGTGTTCTTGTGATATTGTTGTAAACCCTATAAATAAAGGGGCTGCACAAAGTATAACTAATAAAGTAGGTGATTATGCTTTGTCTGGGCTTCCTGTTATTAATACACAAGAATGTGAGGAGTATCGTATGCTTATTGATCAGTATAATTGTGGGATAAATTGTGAAGTAGGAAATTCGGAAGATGTGGCGTTAGCTATAGAAAAATTAGTTTTGAATGAAAAAATTAGGCTACAAATGGGTAGACAATCTCGTATACTTGCGAAGGAACGTTTCGATCGTAGAAAAACTTATGAAAGTATTGTAGAAATTTTTGAGAAGTAATCATGTATCGAAGATTTTTGAAACGTTGGTTAGATTTTATTATAGTATTTTGCGTGTTGTTAGTGATTTGGCCATTGTTTTTGGTTATTATGGTTGGGCTTCATTTTGCTAATAAAGGAGCTGGAGTTTTCTTTTTTCAAGAAAGACCCGGGAAGTATGGTAAAATATTCAAAGTGATCAAGTTCAAGTCAATGACGGATGAACGAGATAAAGATGGGAAATTACTTTCTGATAATCAGCGATTGACAAGAATAGGACGTTTCATTCGTTCTACTTCAATGGATGAGTTGCCACAATTGTTCAACGTGATAAAAGGAGATATGTCTCTGATCGGGCCGAGGCCTCTTGTTACAATATATCTTCCTTATTATAATGAAAAAGAGCAACATAGACATGATGTCCGTCCTGGAATTACGGGTTGGGCACAGGTAAACGGTCGAAAATCTATTACATGGGAACAGAAGCTAGCTTATGATATTGATTATGTTAGTAACATGAGTTTGTGGATGGATGTGAAAATATTTTTTCTTACCGTTTATAAAGTTTTTAAAAGAGAAAATGTGGGTGTGGGGATAGATGTTATTGATTTTGATGATTACAGAATTGCTCAATGGCAAGCAATGGGTAGACAAGATTTAGTGGATGAGGCACGTGAAAGAGGAAATAGGTAGTGAATTTTGGATTGATGATGTAGTCTATGAAAGTGATGATATATATCATGATTTTAAGGAGAATGGCTTTAGTGGGGATAATCGATTGGTGTTATCGGGGAGAACTGCTATAGATTATATTTGTCAGGATATTGCATGCGACAGAAAAATAGTCTCGGTATATATGCCTGCCTATTGCTGTGATTCAATGATATATCCTTTTAAAAATCGAGATATTAATGTTGTTTTCTATGATGTTAGATACGAGAAGGGTGCTATTAAGTGTGATATAGATACAACTTTAGGAATAGATATTTTATACATCTGTAATTATTTTGGTTTTGGTACGGGTGTTGATTTTGAGATCGTTGCAAATATGCGGAGAAAAGGCGTAATCATTCTTTACGATAAGACGCATGACTTTTTTAATAATGGAGAGCCGTTTGTATTGATTTCAGATTATTGTTTCTGTAGTCTTAGAAAATGGATGGGAATCCCTACCGGGGCTATTGTTTCTAAAAAAAATGGATATTTCTTTAGATCATTATTGAAAGAGTGTGATTTCGTGGAAGATAAACGTGATGGAATGAGAATGAAATATTTTTATTTACAAGGTGATTCTGCTATTGTAAAAGAAGATTTCTTTCGCCTATTCACTTCTTTCAATAAGAATTTGTCGAGAGACTACCAAGATTACCTGATAGATAAAACGTCATTACAGTTATTGAACAGACAAGATTTGGAGCAAATAAAAATTTGTCGTCAGCGAAATGCTGAATTGCTATATGAAGAGTTATCTAGATTAGATTATATATCAATGATGTTTCAATATGGTAATGGGTGTGTACCTTTATTTGTGCCAATTCTTGTCAAAAAAGAGATTCGAAATTCGTTAAGAAAATACCTGATTGATAATAACGTTTATTGTCCTGTTCATTGGTCTAAAAGCCAATTATTATCTAATTCGATACAAGCAGATGTTTTTTATGATAGTGAATTATCACTGGTTTGTGATCAACGGTATGGTGAGGGGCAAATGAAAAGGGTGGTGGAATTGATAAAGAATTATTGTAATAGAATTAACATATGAAAACAATTTTGATAACGGGGATTGGTGGGTTAACTCCTCGTTCAATAGCGAAGATAATCCGGAAAAATCATCCTGATTACAAGTTAATTGGGATAGATGTAAATAAAAAAGCTATTGGCTTTTTCATAAAAGGTCTATTGGACGATTATTCGGTATGTCCCAAATGTACTGATCCAGAATACTTTTTTTTCATAGAGAAGTTGGTGGCAGACAAAAAAGTTGATTATGCATTTGTTCAGCCAGAGAGTGAAATTATTATGTGGGGAGATTATTTTGAAAAACATAGGGTTTTTCCATGTCCTGTTTTTATGGGATGTAAATTATTATCCGAATCGTTGAGAGATAAGTCTATCATGGCTGAATTATTGCGAGATACGAATTTTATTCCTAAAACCATTAAGGTAACACAGGATGACCCTCGGTTTGAAGAAGTGGAAAAAGAGATAGGCTTCCCCTGTTGGATTCGCGCAACCGAAGGTACTGGTGGATTAGGGTCTCTTAAATTGGAAAACCTCAGTAGTTACAAGAGTTGGCTTTTTATTAATAATCAGATACCTGAGTTTACCGTTAGTGAATTTTTGCCAGGTCGACATTTAGCCAATGAAATGCTTTATTATAATAACGAATACGTGAAAGGTGCTGCTCTTGAGTGTGCCGAGTACGTGATGGCAAATACTGCTCCATCTCATGTGACGGGTAATACTGCATATGGTCGATTTTTGAATGAGGATCGTATCAATAAATTCTGCGATGAATGCATAAAATATTTATGTAAGAAACTGAATGTGGTGGCACATGGGGTTTTATCTTTTGATCTTAAAGAGGATCGAAATGGTAATATGAAGGTTACGGAAGTGAATATTCGGCACATGGCATACACGGGTGTTATGGCTCAAGTAGGTTTTGATTTGATTGAAGATACAATTAGAATCATGGAAAACGGGGACGTACATAGTATAAAAAAGGCACCATTTTTTCATTATGACTCACCGTATGTTTTTCTTCGAGACGTTGATACAGAGCCTATCGTTCTGGAAAGTGAAGATATATTTTATCGTCTATAAATCAAGAATTTGATAAGTTATCACAACTTTTCAAGTAAAACCTAACAATAATGTAGCTTATTGTAATGTATCTGTGGCAAATTGCCGTAACCAAAAATGAAAAATGGGAAATAATCAAGAATTTAGAGGGAAAAAATTGCTAGTGTTAGGAGGCATAACACTTGCTTGTGATATCGTTAGGCATGCTCAAGCTATGGGTGTCTATGTAGTCGTTGCAGATTACGATAGAAATTCTCCTGCAAAAAAAATAGCAGATAAGGCGGTATTAATTGATGCGCTTGATGTTGATACAATAGTTGAATTGTGTAAACTAGAAAATATTGATGGCATAACAACAGGGTTTGTTGATATTCTTTTGGCTCCTTGTTATGAAGTATGCAAACGTTTGGGATTACCTTATTATGTTACGCCTAAAATGTTAACTATGTCGACTAACAAGATAGATTTCAAAGATACTTGTGACAGGTATGATGTACCAGTTCCTAAAACTTATCTTGTTGGAGATTTAATTCCTGTCGAAATGTATGACAAGATTAATTATCCTGTTTTTGTGAAGCCGTTAGATGGGAGTGGTTCGCGTGGTGCTGGTGTTTGTAATAATGAAGAAGAATTGAAGATTCAATTCAAAGAGGCAGTTAGTTATTCTTCAACAAACAAAGCAATTATTGAAGATTATATAACGGGGAGAGATTTTTTATTGGATTATATTGCCGTTGATGGAGAATTTCGATTACTCTCTATGTTTGATAGGTATGTGACATCTGATAGAGGGAGTGCAGTGAATTATGCAAATATTAGTATGGCTCCATCAAAAGCAATTGATATTTATCTTGATCGTATTAACGATAAGGTCATTAATATGTTTAAAGATTTAGGTTTTAAAGATGGGCTTTTTTTTATGCAAGGATATACTGAAGGTAATCAAATCACTTTTTTTGAAATGGGTTGTAGATTAGGTGGCTCTTTTTATAATCATGAGAAAAAATGTATTGGATATGATCCTGTGGATATGATTATTAGGTATGCTCTTGCGGGGAAAATGGTTTATGATATAAATGTGATAGATAAAGATATCGCAAAATATAATCATAAGTACGCTTTGGATTGTAATTATCTGTTAAAAGGTTCTGATGAAACTGTTTCTGAAATTAAAGGAATAGAAGAAGTCAAGAATCTTCCATCGTGTATTTCAACTATTCAGTACCACGAAGTGGGTTATCATTATACTAAAGATAGAACAGTTGATAAACCTATTTTTACTGCTGAAATAGTAGTGGATAATATGATAAAAGTAAAAGAAGATGTTGCATACATAAATAATGTATTTGACGTTCTAAATGAGAGGGGGGAGTCAATCCTTATTAATAAGTTTGATCCAGAACAATTATTTGAGTGAATAATTAATTAATTGTGTTAATAGGGTTTGTTCTAAATAAATTTGTGATATGTATAGAATTATTATCTCTCTTTTTAGCAGTCTAAGATTATATTATTTAAGATGTGTTTATTTTTTTCGTGATAGAGCATTTATTAAAATGTATAACTTGCCCAAATTATCTAAGAATGAGATGAGTATTGTCAAGCAAACATGGCCTTGCTTGAGTTTGAAACGATTTGATTTAATATATTTAAGAATGTACAAGAAAGAATATGGATTTGATCCATATTTTATTTGTGACTATCAAATGCAGCAAATTTTAAAAAAAACGAATCTACCGATTCGAGTTTTTGCATTGGAAAATAAAGGAATGCTTGATATTTATTTTGATAAATTACCATTGCCTGAAGTTTTTGTGCGTTGTATTTCAAATGTGTTCTATAATAAATTGATGAAAGTTATATCTATTGATGAAGCAATAGATATATTAAAACAACAGGAAGAGTTTATTATAAAACCCTCAATTGAAACTTCACAAGGGAAAGGAGTTAAGAAAATCATGGTTAATAAAGATAGTGATAAATACTTATTAGAACTATTATCTTCCTATAAAAGCGAGAGTGGGAATTTTATTGTCCAAGAAGTTTTGTACCAAAATGCGGAAATTGAAAAGCTTAATCCCTCTTCCTTGAATACATGTAGAGTAACGACGATTTATATTAATGGTAAATTTGATTATTCTTCTATTTTGAAAGTTGGGAAAAAAGGGGCAATAAAAGATAATTGGAATTGTAGTTATTTAATTGGTATGGATAAAGATGGGACATTGCATGGTAACGGTTATGATAATAAACTAAATAAAATTCAAACAACAGATAACGGTATTAAGTTTGAAGGGATGAAAGTACCTCATTTTGTTGAAATGGTGGAATTTGCTAAAGAATATCATATAAAGTACTTCCCAAATTGTGGAGTTGTCGGTTGGGATATATTTATAGATCGTAAAGATAAAGTTAGAATAATTGAAATAAATCTTACGAATGTTGGTGTTGTAGGTGAGCAGCTGTGTTCTGGAACTTTTTTTAAAGAATTTAGGAATGAAATTTGTTCGTTATGGGATGAATAAAGTGAGTGTTGGTAAGTTTAATAGAATTAGTTAGGGCTATATCGAATTGTTGTTATTTATGGGACTATTCCTTTAGATGAATTATTGCTTTATCGTAAATAATCTTGTGCTTGGTTCTAATGGAGGTATTAATTCTTGATTTTGAAGTTAATGCCATACCTTGTGTGAAAAAAAATTAAATTTAATAGATGTGTATAATGAAAAAGAAACTAGTAATTTGTGGTGGAGGGAGTAGTGCTCACGCTTTAATTCCTTTTTTGAAAGATTCGATATTTGAAGTGTCAGTGTATACTTCACGTCCTGAGCGATGGGCAAAAACAATTAATTTGGAATGGCATGATCCTTCAGGTAAAGTGTTAGGAACTTATTCTGGTGATTTAAAAACGATATCAAATAATCCAGAAGATTTATTCCCGGATGCGGACTATATTGTGTTTTGTATGCCTGTTCATAAATACAGAGTTGCACTTCAAAAAATTGCACCATTCATTAATAAAGATAAAACGGTATTTGTAGGTACGGTTTATGGTCAAGGAGGATGGAATTGGATGGTTGATGAAATTAAGAAGCAATATGAATTAACTAAAATTGTAACCTTTGCTTTTGGACTAATTCCTTGGATTTGTCGTATTATAGAATATGGACATACTGGTGTTACTTATGGATGCAAAGCTGTAAACTATGCAGCAACTTATCCCATGGATTATTTTAACCAAGTTAATGAGGAACTTTTAGAATGTATTTGTTATAAATGGTTCGGTAAAGGAAAGGTTGAACAGAGTGATAATTTCTTGTCTCTAACGTTATCTGTTGATAATCAAATTATCCATACATCTCGTTGTCTAGGCCTATATAAGGTATATGGAACGACTTGGAAGAATGAAAAGAGTGTTCCGTGGTTCTATAAAGATTATGATGATATTTCAGCAAAATTGTTGGCAGATCTTGATACTGATTATACAAATATTCGTAATGCAATAAAGAAATTGCATCCGGAAAAGGATTATAGTTATATGCTTGATTATCTTGCATTGGAACGTTTTTCTTATCATTCACATAATACAGACATAAAAGAGTCATTTGTTACTTCTCAAACATTAGTTTCGATCAAGACTCCTGTCATTCAAAATAATGAAGGAACTTGGGAGGTTGATCGTAATCACCGTTTTTTCCTAGATGATATCTATTATGGTAATTGCATTGCAAAATGGATGGCAGAACAATTGAACATAACTACTCCTACTATTGACGAGATTCTTCATTGGGCTCAGATAATTCGTCAGGAAAATATTATTGATGGTGATAATCATTTGATGTTAAATAGCCCCGATTTGAATGAGCCCTTGAAAGCTGGTATTCCATGCTTTTATGGTTTTAATACTATTGAAGATTGTATTGATTAATAAAAAAGTAGCTTTAAAGATTGCAAGATTGGATATTTACGGATTATTATTGATGTGATAATGAAAATGTATACAATGTTTTTCAATTTAAAATAGTTTGTTGAAATTTTACTATTGATAAGGTGATCTTTCCACCTTTAATGGAAACAAGTATTCAAGAGACATTTGGTGATTGTTTGGTAAGATTCATGGAGAAATCTATTTGGTGACAACTCCCTCTAATATTGAATTGATATAAGAAAACAGAAATATACTCGTATAAGTAAATGTGGGAAATACGCTTGGGGGTTGTAAATATCAGATTAAAATTATGTCAGAGATAATATCGCAAAAAATAACCTACAAGGAACTTCGTGATAGATCATATGTTATAAAAGATGACCGCTATGGCATTGCCGCTTTTATGACAGAATCGGTTCGACAAACACTTTTGGCTTGTCCCAATAACAATGATGATTCAAAAACGGCTATGTACTTCAAATTATATGATGGTATTGCTGTGGGAAGAATGATGATGTTAGGGACTCGAATAAAAGTTGGGGATGAGATTATCATGGTACAGACTGGAGGTGCAATCGAGGTACATAATGAATATAGACGTAAAGGTCTAGGTGTTGGGCTTATTATGAATTGTATGACCAATACAGAATATGACGTATATATAGGTTCGCTTTATTCAACAATGGCATTGCCTATATTCAGGAAATTGAATAATTACATTTTTGAGATCCCTCAATTTGTAAAGTTCTGCAATTTGCGCGCAATGTTAAAATCAATGGGAATGGAAGGCGTATTATTAGAATTGTGTTCTGCTATAGCCAATCTACCAATTAAATGCATTGATTTTATGAATCGTTCTAGACTTAATAAATTAAAGAAGAAATTCAACACGAAAGAAGAAACAATTATTCCAGAATGGGCAGGTCGGATGGCAACAAGCGATGGTCATAAATATATGGAATTGCATGATAGATCATGGTTGCAATGGAATCTTGATTATAATTTGATGGGGCATATGCGTGATAAACAATCATTTTACGCAATTTATGATAAAAAAGGGAAACCGCAAGGTTTTTTTATGACAAAGGAACGTTTTGAAGAGCGAGCTGGGCGATACCAAAATATTATTCGAGGTACTATTGTAGAATGGGCTACCACTGATACGGATTTACTCAGCGAGGCCGATATTGTTTTGATGGCGATATCTACATTCTCGTCGGATACATTTCATGTTACGACTGTGACTAGTGATAAAAATACGGAAAAGCGATTAAAACTTTTAGGATTTATTCGTCATGGTAATTTTCAAATGAGTTTTAAAGATAAAAAAGAACAATTTAAAGATGCATCTGACCAAAATTTATGGCGTCTTCGATATGGTTGTTGTAATACAATTATTCTTTAATAACATGATTTAGGTGATACGTCTAATTTTGGCGTTTTGTAACAATATGTTATGCTCGTGATATTTGCTACAGAATCCCAAAACTTGAATTTATGCAATCAACCAGCAATGTATAGAATGATAGATGAACTGTTAAAATGAGAATTGTATATTCTTTCGTGTAGTCTTATACAAAACTGAAATACATTTAAAATTTATGAAGTCAAGAATTTGGCTCTCATTAGCTCATATGAGTGGGCGGGAGCAGGAATTTATACAAGAAGCGTTTGACACAAATTGGGTGGTCCCGTTGGGACCGAACGTGAATGCCTTTGAAAAATCTCTACGAGATTTTTTAATTGAAAATGAAGAGATGCGGGTGGTAGCATTGAGTGCGGGGACTGCGGCATTACATTTGGGGTTGATATTACTAGGGGTACAACCAGGAGATGAGGTAATTTGTCAGTCGTTCACGTTTGCGGCATCGGCGAATCCGATTGCTTACTTGGAAGCGACTCCGGTTTTCGTGGATAGTGAAAAGGAGACGTGGAACATGGATCCGGTGTTGTTGGAGATGGCGATCAAGGATCGGTTGGAAAAGACGGGGAAGTTACCGAAGGCGATTATTCCGGTACATTTGTACGGGATGCCAGTGAAGATGGACGAGGTGATGGAGGTAGCGAATCGTTATGGGATTCCGGTGCTGGAGGATTCGGCAGAGGCGTTGGGTTCGGAGTACAAGGGGCAGAAGTGTGGGACGTTCGGGGAGTACGGGGTTCTGTCATTTAACGGGAACAAGATGATCACGACGTCGGGAGGTGGTGCCTTGATTTGTCCGAACGAGAAGAAGGCGAAAAGAGCTTTGTTCTATGCCACGCAGGCGAGGGAGCAGGCCCCACATTATCAGCACGAGAAGATCGGGTATAATTACCGGATGAGTAATATTTGTGCAGGAATCGGGAGGGGGCAGATGTTCGTGCTGGATGAACACGTTGCCCGGAGACGGGCAATTCATGACTTGTACGTGAAGTTGCTAGCCGGGTTGAAAGGTGTGAAGGTGATGTGCCAGCCGGAAGGGGAGGGTTTTAACTCGAATTACTGGCTGACGTGTATCACTGTGGAACCGGAAGAGGCGGGTTTCACGAGAGAAGATGTCAGGTTAGCATTGGACGAGGAGAATATAGAGAGTCGGCCGTTGTGGAAGCCGATGCACTTGCAACCCGTGTTCAAAGATGCCCCGTATTACGGAAATGGGACAAGTGAACGTTTGTTCGAGATCGGGTTGTGCTTGCCGTCGGGGCCGACGTTGACGGATGAGGACGTGGAGAGAGTGGTGAAAGTGATTTACGATTTATGATTTTAAATTTTAGATTGAAGGATTGAAAGATTGATAATTTTGGATTGAATGGTTGAGAGATTTGAGGGGGTATGATGATGTGATTTCCTGATTCCGATTTTTAAATTAAGAATATGTCCCGGGTAATAACGCCCGGGATTTTTTATTATTTTAAATTTAAAAACTATGACAGAATTGTTTAAGACGAGGTTCTTAGCATTATTGGCAGGAGAATCGCAGGAGGAAATTACGAAAGAATGTTTAGAGGAAGAATTAGGAAAATTTGTTGAAGAGGTTGCGGGACTATGCGACTCGGGGGGTGATTATTTGGCGACGTGTCGGACGTTGAATTACACGAAAGCTCGATTGCAGGTGTTATCGGAGATGTATAGGGACTGTGATGGAGTGGGGGAAAAAAGGTGCGTGGCGGTTATGTTTTATCGGGCGAGGATTGCAAGTGGTTGAGGACGAGTGGCGACTTTTTCACGAGAGGATGGATAATCCGGCGAGGTTCCTGAAAAATAAGGAGAAGAAGGTGTTGGTCTATTGGAAGACGGAAAATGTACAGACGAAGGTGATGGAATTGTTGATTGGTTTCGAGGCTCTTGAAGAATTTTATTCTCCGACTGGAAAGTTACTGGAGTTTTGCGAGTTGGTGGCCATTGCAGAGCAGGTTTTGGGGATCCAGATCAAAAATTATCGGCAGTTGAAAAGCAGGGTATTGAAACGGTATAAGGAGGAGACGGTTTTGGATCAATTGGAGAGGTTGATTGAGAAATTGAGGGTACAGGTTTACAAGTAGATTAAAATTTAGAGTTTAGAATCTAGAGTAAAAAGTTGGTAAGATTTTAGGGTAGTAGGAGTTTAAAACACTTTTGCTACCCTTTTTTGTTGTCTTGAAAGTGGGGGGATGAGTACTTTTTTGAATGCTGGTAATCATAGGGTTGGGATTATTTTGTTTGACGGAACCGTGGCGTATACCAAGCGGGGAGTTGAAGTGTTGTAATATTGCATTTGGAAATCAACGAGAGTTGATGAGATAAAAATAGTATTCATTTAAAAAAAGAATTATGGCTTTAGTTCGTAATGAATTTGGAATAAGGGGGCGAGTCGGAAATGTCGTTTTCTGCAAGCTGAATGGGAAGTCTTATATGAGGAGTTTGCCCGATAGAATTGATCCTAACACGCCGAAACAACAGGAAGTGAGATCTCGTTTCCGGGTGGCCGTGCGTTTTTACAAGAAGATAAAGGAGACTCCCTTGAAGGGCATTTTGGATCTTTCGGCTGACAAGATCTGTAGTAGTGGGTATGCGCTTTTTATGAAAAAGAATTTGAAGGCGTTTCGGGCAAACGGAAAGATCGGTGATTTTTCGCAATTGCATTTTTCTGCCGGGAAGCGACAACAGGCGTATAATCTGCAGGGGAGAATGGATGATCAAGGAATGGTCACGTTGGATTGGGAGAATGACGAGGAGGCGTACAATTTTGAGGCGGCAGATCGTTTGAATGTTATCGTACTTCCGTCGAATCGTTCATTTAGCCCGAAGTTGTTGGAGGGATTGGAGGTATTGCGGGCGGCAGAAAAGGCGACTTTTTCGTTAGAGCGTGGCAAGGGGGTGAAGATACATTTGTATTGTTTTTTCGAGTCCCCGGATGGGAAACGATTCTCGAATTCGCAGTACATTAAATTGTGAATGGGGGATGAAGCCGATAAGTGGAATTGTTAATTCGATCAGCGAGTTGATTGGTCAATTAACACTCCCTGCGAGGGAGAAAAAAGAGCTGGAAACCGGGTTGTTGAAATTGATTCAGGAACTGGAACGGGAATTAGTACAGGCGAGAGCGATCACGGTACAGGAGGAAGTGAGAGGGAATTGGTTGCAACGGTCATGGCGTCCGCTGGTGATGTTGACGTTTGCCAGTGTTATTTTGATCGGGACTTTTACCAGTTTACCGATTCTGGATGAAACTTCCCGGTTCTGGGATTTATTGGAGATCGGGTTGGGCGGGTACGTGGTGGGGAGAAGCGGGGAAAAAATGGCAGAGGCCATTTTTAAGATAAAAGGTAAAAACGAATCAATTTAAATTTTTTGTTATGAAGGTATTTTCAAGTTCTAATTCACCATTTTCAATTGTAAATCATCGTTTGGTGGGTGGTGGGGTAATTCATGTTGTGTGTGAGAAGAATAGGCGAGGATTGGGAGAGCCGGATATGATTATTTTGCATTACACGGGAGGTACTAGTGCCATGTCTTCGGCAAAATTCTTGGCAAGGCCGGATGTGAAGGCTTCGGCTCACGTGGTGATCGGGCGGGACGGGCAGGTGATACAATTGGTGCCGTTTAATATCGAGGCTTGGCACGCGGGGAAGAGTAGTTACGGGGGAAGGAGTGAGCTAAATCATTATTCAATTGGGATTGAGCTGGATAATTTGGGGCAGTTGCGACTGGAAGGGGGAAAGTTCGTGGCAGAGTGTGGTCGGGAAGTTCCCGTGAAGGAGGTGTACACGGAAGATTCGGGTGAAGTGCCGACATATTGGCATGATTACACGGACGTGCAGATGCGGGTGTTGAACGAGGTGTGTGGTTTGCTGGTGGATACTTATCCTATCGGGGACATCGTGGGACATTCGGACGTGACATCGAGAAAGGTGGACCCGGGACCGGCACTGAGGGTGGCGGACTGGATTCGGTATTATTGATTTTAGATTTTAAATTTTAGATTGGAACTCCCTCCCCCCTTCGGGGTACTCCCTCTATAAACAGAGGGAGAGTTGGATTACTCGTTGTTTTGGGGAAGCTTTTCATTCTAAATGTTATATTTTAAATTCCATTCTTCGTGTAGGGCCCATGCGGGGAGTGCGGGATCATTTTAAATTTTCTGATTTATTTATTTTTAAATTTTAATGTTATGGCAAAATTTAATTCTTATTTATTAGGCAAGGTAAAGAAGTCCGTTGGTAACGTGACGATGTGTTACACGAACAAGCAGAATATTGCGAAGGCGAAGATCTTTTCAAGGAGGGATAACCCGACGCCGGAGATGCTTGATCAACGGGCGAAGATGAAGGTACTGGTTCAGTTGTCTCGGAGATTGATTCCGGTGATTCGGAAAGGTTTCGTGGGTATGGGAAATGGTACGACTTCGAATGCTTTCGTGAAAGCGAATCAAGTAGCCGTGGAAGTGGACGAGAAACACGTGGCAACCATCGTGTTTGATCAGTTAAAGATGGCTACCGGGTTGTTGTACACGCCTAAGGTAACTGTAATGTACGCCTCGGAGAGTAAGATGTATTCTTTCGAACAGGAGATGCAAGAAGAAGAGGAGGGGTATGCGTTGGCGGATGACAAGGTGTATGGAGTGTTGCTGGAAACCGTGTTGAACCGTGCCAAGATCGTTCCGTTGAGAGATCGGGGAGAGAATGGTAACACGAGTTATGCGCTTCCCGAGGATTGGGATGAGGCTAACGTGAAGGTGTATTGTTTCGCAACCTTGAAGAACGGGAGTGCGGCATCGGACAGTCGTTATTTGACGGTATGATAAGCGTGTACTTTTTTACCGGAATATTTTTCACGCTGGGATTTAATGCTTTCCTCTCACAGGTGGCTGATGATTTCGTTACGGGGGTGTTGAGTATCGTGGGAGGAGTGATTAGCTCGGTTGTGGTGGCTTGGTGTAAGGATCGATGGGAACGGAAACGTTCCGGACGATAAGAGAAAGGGGTGGCTTCGGCTGCCCCTTTGGTTTGTAAAGTGAGGGGGAGTTTTCATCATGATGAAAACTTTGATCTAATTTGCTTGAAGTTTTCATTATAATGAAAACTTTTTTGTATTTTTGGAAGAGTTTTAATTATAATGAAAATGGAGAATATAAAATATAGAGAACATTATTTGAGGAAAATAGAGCCCTTTATGGGAACGTCTTTGATCAAAGTTATGACCGGACAACGCCGGGTTGGGAAAAGTTATATTTTATTTCAACTAATAGAATTGATCCGGAAAAAGGAATCCGAGGCAAATATTATTTATATAAATCTGGAAGATATCGCTTTTGATTTTATAAAATCTGCAAAGGAGCTATATGCTTACGTGATGAGTAAATGCTTAAAAGAGAGTAAGAATTATATATTTATTGATGAGGTGCAGGAGGTTCGTGAATTCGAGAAAGCTCTACGTTCACTGGTTTTGAATGAAAATAACGATATATACGTGACGGGGAGTAATGCAAAAATGTTGTCCGGAGAATTAGCTACTTATTTGGGGGGACGGTATATTGAGTTCACGATATATAGTTTGTCATATCCTGAGTTTTTACAATTTCATGGACTTGAAAATTCGGATGAAAGTTTTAGATTATATACTAGGTATGGAGGATTGCCCTATTTGATGCATTTGAAATTAGAAGATGGAATTGTTTTTGAATATTTAAAGAGTATATATTCCACGATTGTTTATCGGGATGTGGTTAGCCGATATGCTTTACGGAATACTGATTTCTTAGAGAGGTTACTTCTGTTTCTTGCAGATAATGTGGGAAGTATATTTTCAGCCAAAGGGATAAGTGATTATTTGAAATCGCAACGAGTCACGCTGGGGGTGAATCAGATCCTGACTTATATCGAGCATTTTACAAATGCTTTTATTATTTCTTGTGTTGACCGGTATGATATTGTGGGGAAGCGTATTTTTGAGGTAGGAAATAAGTATTATTTTGAAAATCTGGGAATTAGAAATGTTATAGCAGGTTTTAAACTCCAAGATCAAGGGAAAGTATTAGAAAATATTGTTTATAATCATTTGCTTTATCAAGGGTATAAGGTTTCCGTGGGAGTATTGGAGAAACAAGAAGTTGATTTTATTGGTGAGCGGGAGGGAGAAAAGGTGTATGTACAGGTTGCGTTACAATTAAATGATGAGGCAACTATCCAACGGGAATTTGGCAATCTTTTAAAAATAGAAGATAATTATCCCAAGTTTGTCGTCTCACAAGATTTATTTCATGGAAATACTTATGAGGGAATACAATATTTGGGGATTCGTGATTTTTTAATGAATGTTAGGTAAAAAAAGAGACTGAATAATCAGTCTCTTTTTTCGTATTATCTTTTCAACTTTTCAGTTAAAAGCGGAACGATCTTGCGAACATCGCCGACGATACCCAAGTCTGCCACGTTGAAGATCGGGGCAAATTTGTCTTTGTTGATCGCGATGATGTATTCGGATTCTTCCATTCCGGCCAAGTGCTGGATGGCTCCGGAGATACCCATGGCGAAGTACAAGTCGGGACGTACAGTTTTACCGGTTTGTCCTACCTGACGTTCGTGTCCCAATACTCCGGCATCAACCATGGCACGAGATGCGGATACTTCAGCACCGATGGTGTTTGCCATTGCACGCAACATATCGAATCCTTCTGCATTACCCACTCCACGACCTCCGGAGATCAATACATGAGCTTCGGTGATATCAACCAAGTTCTTGGTTTGTTTAACTGTTTCAAGAACACGTACACGGAATTTAGATTTATCGAAGTTGATTTTTACATCTTCGATCGTTCCTTTCCGGTTCTCGTCACGTTGTCCCATGCGCATTACGCCCGGACGAACGGTTGACATTTGAGGACGGTGTTCCTTACAGATGATGGTTGCCATCAAGTTTCCACCGAATGCCGGACGGGTCATTAACAAATCCCGTTCTTCAGAAACTTCCAATCCGGTACAGTCTGCAGTCAATCCGGTTTCTACACGGGCAGACAAGCGCGGGCCGAGGTCACGACCGATGGTAGTTGCCCCGATCAGCACGATGCTCGGTTTGTTGTCACGGATGATCTGGTAAATAGCCTGTGCGTAAGGTTCGGTAACGTAGGTTGCCAATTCCGGTGCATCCACACGTAACACGGTGTCAGCCCCGTAAGCAATACATTCCTGAGCTTGTGTCGTCAGGTCATGTCCCAATAACATGGCATATACTTTTTCATTTAAAGCATCAGCTAATTCTCTGGCTTTACCTAACAATTCCAGACCCACGTTTTGGATAACGCCTTCTCTTTGTTCAACGAAGACGTAAACGTTTTTATATTGTGCCTTATCCATCTTCTAATTTCTTTATTAGATAATAAATTTTTCTTTCAATTTGCTGATAATAATGTCTACAGCTTCTGCAGGGTCAACCTCGTAGATTTGTCCGGCAGCTTTTACACCCTTGGTGAATGATTTGAATACACGGGTCGGTGATCCGTTCAATCCGATCTTCTGGTCATCCACGGTGATGTCATTGTAGGTCCATGTTTCGATGGGGTGGTTGTAAGCCTCAACGATTCCTCTTACAGACATATAACGGGGTTTCACTCCGGATGCCAATGCGGTGAACACGCAAGGAGTGTCTACCTGTACCATCTGGTAACCGTCTTCCATGGATTTCTTCACCGTGAAAGTCTTGTTCCCGTCGAAAGTCAAGCTTTCCACGTAAGTTACTTGCGGTAAATCCAGATGCTCGGCGATCTGCGGACCCACCTGTGCGGTATCCCCGTCGATAGCCTGACGTCCGGTGATCACCAAGTCGAATTCCAGAGATCTCAAGGCTGCGGCAATTGTATTAGAAGTGGCCAACGTATCGGCTCCACCGAATTTGCGGTCGCTTAACAGGATGGCACGATCCACTCCCATGGCGTATGCTTCTCTCAAGATTGCTTCAGCCTGGGGCGGTCCCATGGTGATCACGGTTACGTGTGCTCCATATTGATCTTTTAATTGAAGGGCAAATTCAAGTCCTCCCTTGTCATCGGGATTCATAATACTGGGTACACCGTCTCTGATAAGGGTTCCTGTAACGGGGTCCAGTTTGATTTCCGTGGTATCCGGAACTTGTTTAATACAAACAACGATCTTCATGTCAACTGTCTTTTACTTTAATAAATTTGCTGCAATCACCATTCTCTGAACTTCTGACGTACCCTCGTAGATTTCAGTAATCTTGGCATCTCTCATCATTCTTTCAACAGGATATTCACGGGTATATCCGTATCCTCCGTGGAACTGTACGGCTTTGGTCGTTACTTCCATGGCCGTCTCTGCCGCGAATAGTTTAGCCATAGCTGCATCTGCGGAATAAGGCACTTTCAGGTCTTTTTTGTAGGCAGCTTGTCTTACTAATAAGCGGGATGCTTCCACTTTGGTTTGCAGATCAGCCAATTGGAATTGAGTGTTCTGGAATTGACCAAGGGATTTTCCGAATTGTTTACGCTCTTTCACGTATTTCACGGTTTCGTCCATGGCTCCTTGGGCGATACCTAATGCTTGAGAAGCGATACCGATACGTCCGCCGTCAAGTGTTTTCATGGCAATGCCGAAACCTTTACCTTCTTGTCCGAGTAAGTTCTCGGCAGGAACGATGCAGTTTTCCATGATCAGCTCGCAAGTAGCCGAACCGCGGATACCCATTTTCTTCTCTTTTTTACCGATAGAGAATCCCGGGAAGTCTTTTTCCACAATAAAGGCGGAAATTCCCTTGGTCCCTTTGGATTTATCGGTCATCGCCATGATGATATACACGTGTGCATAGCCGGCATTGGTGATGAAAATTTTAGATCCGTTAAGCACGTAATGATCTCCCTCTTTCACCGCGAAAGTCTGTTGTGCGGATGCGTCGGTTCCGGCGTTCGGTTCTGTCAGACCGAATGCTCCGATCCATTCACCGGAAGTCAACTTGGGAAGATACTTGGCTTTTTGTTCGGGCGTACCGTGTTCCATGATCGGTGCGCAGCACAAAGAGGTGTGTGCGGACACGATTACTCCGGTCGTGGCACATACACGGGATAACTCCTCTACCGCCATCGTGTAAAGGATGTTGTTACCACCGGCACCGCCGTATTCAACCGGGAATGGGATACCCATAATACCAAGTTTTGCCATTTTTTGAACGGTTTCTATCGGGAATCTTTCTGATTCGTCCACTTCCGCCGCCAGAGGTTTTACCTCTTTCTCTGCAAACTCTCTTATCATTTGTAAGAAGAGTTGGTCTTGTTTTGATAGACTGAAATCCATTATTATAAATGTTTTTAATTGATCGAAGCTAGTTTTTAATTCTAAATCAACATTTCTTCAGAATTAAGGCCGTCCCCATGCCCCCTCCGATACAGAGGGATGCAAGACCTAATTTTGCTTCATTGTTTATCATTTCGTGTACTAATGATACAACGATGCGGTTTCCTGATGCCCCGATGGGATGTCCCAGTGCAATTGCACCACCGTTGATGTTCGTACGTTCATTTATCCATTCTCTCGTAACGCCGTGTTGTGCCATGAGTTCGTGAATGACTCCCAGTGATTGTGCTGCGAAAGCCTCGTTTAACTCGATCACGTCGATGTCGGATAGTTTGATACCGGCATTCTTGAGTGCGTTGGCAATGGCTGGCACGGGGCCCATACCCATGATGGCCGGGTCTACACCGCCTTGTCCGACACCAATGATCTCGCATAGAGGGGTTAAATTGTATTGTTTAACAGCCTCTTCCGATGCGATCAGTACGAATGATGCCCCGTCGTTGATTCCCGAAGCGTTACCGGCCGTGACGGAACCCTCTTTTTTGAAAGCGGGACGTAAGGTCGATAATTTTTCCAGGGAGGTCGTCCGGTTCGGGAATTCATCCGTGTCGAACACGTGAGTTTCTTTTTTCACCTTGTACTCTATAGGCACGATCTCTGACTTGAATTTACCATTATCGATAGCCGCAATAGCACGTTGTTGCGATTCGATTGCAAATTCATCCTGTTCTTCCCGGCTGATCGCGTATTTCTCCGCGATGTTTTCAGCCGTTATGCCCATGTGGTATCCTTCGAAGGCGTCCGTCAGACCATCATACACCATATGGTCCACTACTGTCACGTCGCCCATCTTGTGCCCGTCACGTACTCGTGCCGGGAGGATATAGCCCGCATTGGACATGGATTCGGTCCCTCCTGCAATGATCAGGTTTGCCAGCCCCGATTTGATAGCGGTTACACCATTGAGCACGGCTTTCATACCGCTCCCGCATATCATGTTGATTCCGTAAGCCGGAACTTCTTGTGGGATCCCCCCTTTGATGGATGCCTGACGGGCTACACCTTGACCCTGTCCGGCGGATAGTACGTTGCCGACTATCACTTCATCAATATTGGCGGGATTGACTCCGGTTTCCGCGATAATGTTTTTTATTACGGCGGCACCCAAGTCTGCTGCTGTCATTGAAAGAGTTGTTCCTAAAAATTTGCCGATCGCAGTTCTTTTTGCTGCTACGATATAGGTTTTTGTCATTGAGGCATTGCTTTTAAGTTTTTGGAAATTATTAATTCACAGCCTGTAGCTGCTTTGATGTCATCTAAAGTAAATTCAGGGTTTAATTCTACCAGTTCGATTCCGGCAGGGGTGATGTTCATAACACCCATTTCGGTGATAATCATGTCAACTTCCCCGGCAGCGGTTAACGGTAGCGTGCATTCTTTTAAAATCTTGTGATTGCCTTTTGCCGTGTGTTCCATGGCAAGGATCACTTTTTTAGCACCTACCAACAGGTCCATGGCTCCACCCATACCCGGGGCTTTCTTACCGGGGATGATCCAGTTTGCCAAGTTTCCTTTCTCGTCTACCTGTAAAGCACCAAGAATGGTGACATCCACGTGTCCACCGCGGATAAGTCCGAAAGAGGTTGCGCTGTCAAAGCTGCAGGCGCCTTCGATCGCCGTGATGTAGCCACCACCGGCATCCGTCAATTCCGGATTTTCTTTACCTTCTTCCGGTTTCGGACCCATACCTAATAATCCGTTTTCGGATTGTAGGATCACGTGTACGTTTTTGGGCAAGTAGTTCGGTACCATCGTTGGCAGTCCGATTCCCAAGTTTACCACGTCGCCGTCTTTTAATTCGAGAGCTACCCGTTTTGCGATAACTTCTCTTACTTGATCTTTATCCATACCGTTTTCAATTTTAAATTGTAAATTTTAGATTGTAAATTGATTACCGATGAGTCCTGTAATTTAAAATTTAAAATCTAAAATTTAAAATGCTATTTATTTTTTCTTCTAACAAATTCTTGTGCAACAAATGACGCCACGTCATCTGCATAGGTGTTCATGCCGAAGCCTGCATCGTAACCCAGCTCTTTTGCCAGCTCGTGGGAGATACGAGGACCACCACAAGCCAAGATTACTTTATCCCGCAAGCCTTCTGCCTCCAGCATTTCCACGAGTTCGATCAGGTTCTTGATGTGAACATCTTTCTGGGTGACGGTCTGGGATACCAGAAGAGCGTCGGCTTTCAGCTCGATAGCTTTGGCAATAAACTCTTCATTGGGCACCTGACTTCCCAAGTTGTGAGCCTCGATCATGTCGTAACGTTCCAGTCCGTAGTGTCCGGCAAATCCTTTCATGTTCATGATGGCGTCGATACCCACGGTGTGAGCGTCGGTTCCGGTACTTGCACCTACAACAATCAAAGGACGTCCGATATTTTCACGGATGAACTCGTCAGTTTCGTGCATATCCCATTTCGTTCCTTCTACTTTCGGAACATGAATACTCGTGAAATCCACGGTGTGCGTGCAGCTTCCGTAACAGTTGAAGAAGGTGTAGCCCTCGGTCAACTCTTTGTGGAATACTACTTGCGGGTTTTCAAAACCCATTTTTTTCAATAATTGTTTTGCAGCTTCGATAGCCTCATCCCCGGCAGGCACGGGCAACGTGAAACTCAATTGAGTTTTCCCGTCGTTCATCGTGTCCCCGTAGGGTTTTATTTTTTTCAGATCCAGCGTCTGGTCGAAATCATTTTTTTCGGTAGAATATAATCCTCCACTCATAATGAATTGAAAATTGAAAATGCAAAATTGAAAATTATCAATCGCATCGGTTTAAATTTTATTTTTATTCATTCTCTTGAAACTTGGAACTAAAAATGACAAGTCGTCATTTTCAATTCTCAATTTTCAATTTTCAATTGCCTTTCAGCATTAACTCGATAAACGGATTGTAATAATTGGCACCTTTGGCTGCAACTCCGTCAAGTCCTTTACCGCCATTCTTCGGACGTTTCACGTCACCGAAGATTCCTTTTTCCAAAGCGGTGAAAAGACCTTCACGTTCAATGTTCTCAAGTAATGCGATAGCGTTGTTCAATACTTCCTTGGCACGACTTTGGATGATACCGTCCTTTTTGAACTCTACCTCGTCACCGATATTCTTCATGTTACCGAAGATATACTTGGCGTTCTCGATAGAAAGATAACGGTCGGACATGAACGGTGTGTGGATAGCTTCTGTCGGCATACCCAATAATTGGATTCCTTGTGAAGTCCAGATTCCGATCATGTTGAAAAGTGCATCCTGAATGTGTCCGCGGAAAATATTTCCCGTCATGAATTTGGTTGGAGGCATATATTTTAAAGTGGCTTTCGGGAAAATCTCACGGGTCATTTGAGCCTGAGACAATTCCAGTAAGAAACCGTTTTCAAGAGACGGGTCCATTTCGAAAGCGTGTCCTAATCCCATTTGTTCTTCTTTCAGTCCGGCGATCAAGGCTAATTGCTCGTTGATCAAGTCGGATGCCAGCACGGTGTGTGCCTGTTCCACGGCATCAGCGGTTGTCAGGTAGTTGTCCTCTCCGGTGTTGATGATCACCCCGGCGAATCCGTTGATTACCCTTGACATGAACTGGTCAACCAGTGTACGTTGCATATTAATATCCCGGAACAAGATCCCGTAAAGAGCGTCGTTCAACATCACGTCCAAACCTTCCAAGGCTCCCATTGCTGCGATTTCCGGCATACACAGGCCGGAGCAATAGTTACACAAGCGAATGTAACGGCCTACTTCTTCGCCCACTTCATCCAAAGCCTTACGCATGATGCGGAAGTTTTCTTGTGTAGCGAATGTTCCCCCGAATCCTTCCGTGGTAGCTCCATAAGGCACGTAATCCAACAAGCTCTGCCCTGTTGTACGGATTACGGCAATGATGTCAGCCCCCTGACGTGCGGCAGCCTGTGCCTGTACCACGTCTTCGTAGATGTTTCCGGTAGCCACGATCACGTAGAGGTAAGGTTTCGGACCTTCCCCGATCGTGTTCAAGTAGTTTTCTTTCTTGGCACGACGATCACTGATCCGTTTGATACTTGCGTCAACGTGCGGTTTCAGTGCGGCTTTAATCTCATCTGTCGGGTGAACGGGTAACGTGGTGATGTCCAGTGTCCCCTCTGCAACCTTCTCTGCTATTTGTTGCGGGTTCATACCGGTTTCCACGATAGCGTTTCCGAGGAAGAATAGAATACCTTCACCTAACACGCCTTTGTCTTTGATCTCGTCTACCAGCACGTTGGGTAGGGGTACGGTGTTAGCGTCAACCCCGTCAATACCGAGCAAACGGCATAACGTACGCTCAACGGCAACGGTAGAGTATTGTTCCACGAATTTCTGTACATCGTCGGCTATCTTCCGGGCCACGTCCTTCGCGTGTGCCACTTTGGTGAAATCAAGCCCTAGTTTACTGTTCTGCATATCTTTGTTCTGTTATTAATTTCTGTTCTTCTTCTCTTCGTCATCCAAAAACTCCTCTGCTTTGTCCAACAATTCTTCGTCAACGCCCAGAATACGGGCGATGCGCATGGCTTCTTGCGGCACGGAGTCGTGAGTATCTTCGATCAGCGAGTAATCGATGAACTCGTTTATATTGTTGATGGTCAATTGACCTTTCACGTGTTCTTTTACAAATCCTTTTACCCGCATCTTTTTGCAATGGGCTTTGATCCCGCTGTAATGACTGGTAATCAAGGAACGGGCCTTTTTATCCGTTAGGAAATCGAGCATGGCATTCACGATTGCTTTTCCTTCCGTGGGGTTGGTGGTTCTTGCCAGTTCATCAATCAAGATCAAGGCGTTTTTACCTGCTTTCACGTCTTGAACGATGGCATTTACCCGTAGCATTTCCGAGGCATACGAGGACAGACCGCTTAATTCGGACTGCTCGTCCCCGATGCAAAGGAGAACTTCGTCAACCAAGGCAATCTCGGCTTGTTCTGCCGGAACGTAAAAACCGAATTGGAATAGAGTTTGTGCCAGTGCTACGGTTTTCAGGATAACGCTTTTCCCGGCCATATTGGCTCCGGTAATTAAACAGGCTCCTTGCTCGATGTCAATGTCAATTGCCTGGAATTTCTTGCCTTCCTGCCAAAGAACCTCTTTTACTTGTGGGTTGAATATTTTTATATAGCGAGTTGTGCCAGAGGAAATTTCCGGTTTGCACAACTGCATATCAATGGTCTGTTGGGCTTTTGCCAACAAGATATCTAAAGTTGCCGTGTTTGTCAGGGCTTCATTAATTTCTTTTTTATAGGGATGAATCTGTTCGGATAACTTTTCCCGGATTTGGTCTTCTAATTCCGTGTGTTCGAATTGAAGTTGATCCAGTACTCGTTCTTCTGTTTTTTCATCCATTTTGAGCGTCTTCATTTTTGCCCGCAGGGCTGCCAGTTCCGGGGAATAGGCATCGTACACGTAAAAATGAGGAATACGCATCTTTTCGGGATCTAGAATGTTTACTACCGGTTCCAAGTCCGGGAGTGAAACAACCGTGATATTTGCTGATAGGAGCAATTCCCGCATCTCCACGACCAGCAAAGAAAAAGCTTTTAATTCAAATAGTTCAATGTCATCCAGTATCTGTGATTCCGTCACCCGGTTCGCTGTTCCCCGGACATCCTTCACTTGCATCAGTTTGACTTTGATCTTGGTAATGGTGTCTGTTAGTTCGGAGGTTTGTAGAATGTTGCGCATGACCTCGGTTTTGTCCAATTCCTGGGCAATTGCTTCCGGGGTACGCAAATAAGGTAATGTGTTCAAGATCCGTTTCGCCAGACCGGATTGAATTTCCAGTTTGTCGATCATGAATCTGAATCCGTTAATTTCTTCTATGGCACTTCTTAAAAACACCTTGTTAATTTTAGATTTAATGATTTACGATTTTAGATTTCAGCCGCACGGGCCGTCGCTTCTAAATTCATTTTCAATTTTCAACTTTCAATTCTTTTGACGTCATAAACAGGAATACCCAAACTCTCTTGCATGGCAACTCTCAGTTCGTCGGAATCCAGACAATAGCCTTCCGGAGATTGGGGATTGATGCAAACGGCCAGTAGTTTACTTTTTTGCAATACCTTCATGATACCGCCTTTTTTAAGGAAGGCGTAGTATGTTTCCATGGAGGCAAACATTTTAGTAAAATCACGGATGATCAATGTGATCTCCTTGATTTGTTTCTGCTGCCGTAGGAATTGCAATAATTTGTCACTGATGGCACCTGCCACGTATAACGTGTTCCCGTACTTGAAAACTTCGTCTTTGTTATTTTCAAGCATAAACACGGAAGGTATGTTCAGATCGTGAACTTTCCCGTTTTCGTCAATGGACCACATTCCTTGCTCGATGTCAATCAGTTGCCGGATGATTTCCGGCTCTGCTTTCTCCAAGCAAATGAGGTCATACACGTATTTTGTTTTTCTAACCAGTTGAGGAATATTACAGGATACCGCGGCTCCCGTGGCTAACACCATGGCTTCCGTCACAGCCGGAGAGCTGAGACTGAGGCGGGAGAGAGCCCCGTCGACGATGGTGGTATCCACGTCAAAACGTTTCATCCCTTGGATGAGGGCTTTCAATGATCCCGTGTCGGCAGGCCCTGATAACAAGGCTTTTCCCGAACTGACAGCTCTGGCGGTTACCAGACGTCCTAACGAGGTTTGTTGTGTGCTGACATCCATGATCTCTGCCACCAGACGTTTAGATCGGTAATGCATCTCCGACGTGATGAATATCATGTCTTCAAAGATTTCAATTTCCGGCTTGGGCGTTTGGCAAACCTGATCCCTGTTTTCCCCGTCGATGCCTATTGAGGTAAGGGCGAAACGCTTTCCCGTATTCTTCACTTTCCGAAGAATATAGTTCAGACATTCCGTTTTTCCGGCATTTTTTGCCAGACCCACGATTGCTATACTATTGTATTTTAGAATCTCCTCGATAAACATCGGTTATTGATAATTTATTGATTAAGTGATTCTGTGATTTCCAGAGAAGAGACTAAATCACTTAATCGGAAATCACGGAATCACTTAATTATTTTATTCGTGATGATTTCTCTCGTTACGAGCCAAATGTTTCGGTTCGATGGAGAGCATATCGCCATTTAACAGAGCGGCAACACCTTCTTTGCGAGCTCGCTCACATTCCGGGCAGTGGCACTCTTCCTTGTAATCTGTCGGTTCCGTGTAGGTCGTGATAACACCTTCGTAGTTTCTCAATACAACCCGGTTCGGAGATTGAGAGATCACGTAGTTCGGCATTACCGGGGTCTTACCACCACCACCGGGTGCGTCAACCACGAACGTGGGAACAGCATATCCGGAAGTGTGTCCGCGTAAGTTCTCGATGATCTCGATACCTTTGGAAACCGGAGTACGGAAGTGTTCGATACCCATGGAAAGGTCACATTGATAGATGTAGTACGGACGAACACGCATTTTTACCAATCCGTGCATCAATTTCTTCATCACGTAGGTACAATCGTTGATTCCTCTCAGTAACACGGTCTGGTTTCCTAACGGAATACCTGCATCAGCTAGGCGAGCGCAAGCGGCAGCTGATTCTTCCGTGATTTCGCTCGGGTGATTGAAGTGGGTATTTAACCAGATCGGGTGATATTTTTTCAGCATATTCACTAACTCCGGGGTAATTCTTTGCGGGCATACTACCGGGGTTCGGCTACCGATACGGATGATTTCTACGTGAGGAATAGCTCTCAAGCGGCTGATGATGTATTCCAAGCGATCGTCGCTTACCAACAATGCGTCACCACCGGACAACAGCACGTCTCTTACTTGCGGAGTCTTAGCGATGTACTCGATACATCTGTCAATACGTTCGGTCGGGGAGGCACTGTCTTTTTGTCCTGCAAAACGTCTGCGGGTACAGTGACGGCAGTACATGGAACATTGGTCCGTGATCAGGAACAACACTCGGTCCGGATAACGGTGAGTTAATCCCGGTACGGGAGAATCGCTGTCTTCGTGTAACGGGTCTTCCAAGTCTGCGCTGGCTTTGTGTAACTCCAATGCAGAAGGAACGGCTTGTTTGCGTATTGGGCAATGCGGGTCGTTCTTGTCGATTAAACTTAAATAATACGGGGTGATCGCCATTCTCAGCATTTGTAATGCTTTACGAATACCCTCTTCTTCGCTGGGATCCAGATCAAGATATTTTTTTAATTGATCCACAGTCTCGATTCTGTTTTTCACTTGCCATTTCCAGTCGTTCCATTGTTCATCTGTTACTTCCGGAAAAAATTCTTTTCGTCTGCTTTCAGCCATCTCAGTTTATTTATTTTAGATTTATCTTTTAATTTTTATCTTTTATCTATAAAATCGCATCGCGATTTTATTTCACGTATAGTCTATTAAATAGTTCCCGAATCTCCTCAGACTCCCGAATGATACTCAATGTCAGTTCGGCGTGTCCTTTGGCGTATCCGTTCCCCACGATTAAATTTATATCTTTTCCTACTCCTTCGGCTCCCAATGCCGCTTTCGTAAAGCTGGTCGCCATGGAGAAGAAATAAACGCATCCTTGTCCTTTTGTGACGAGAATCGAGGTCATTTCTGTCGAGGGAACATTTACATTGTTAATTGTTACCTCGCAACCTCTTTCCCCTGCAATGGCAGTCACTTTTTTATACACGTCCATCACTTTTGTCGCATCGGCAACAATAACGTGAGTGGCGAGATTCATCTCTTTAATTCTTCGGGCGTTCTCTTCCGAGTATTCCACCACGATGACCTTTCCGTAAGGTCCAACGTTTTTCATGGCCTGGTAGCAACAAAGTACTCCAGACTTTCCACCCCCTCCGATGATACATACAGTATCTCCTTCTTTTACCAGACGAGCCACTTGAGCCGGGGCCCCAGCCACGTCCAACACAGCTAATGCCAGTTTTTCCGGAATATCATTCGGTAGCACGGCATATAAGCCACTTTCAAACAGGATCGCTTGTGCGTCCACGTCAACCTGATCTGATGCCGGGTCAAGATGCTTGATCTTGTTTATTTTTAATGGGGTCAGGGATAAGGAAACCAGTGTGGCAATTTTATCTCCGACCTTCAGTGATTTGTCCGGGAAATTAGGCCCGATCTCTTTCACTGTTCCAATGAGCATACCACCCGATCCGGTAACAGGATTTTGCATTTTACCTCTCTCTGCCACGATAGAAAGAATCATCTCTTTCATTTTGTCCGCATCCCCGTTACAAGCGCTTTTAATCTGCGTGTAACTGGCCGAATCAATGTTTAATGTTTGCACATCTATCAGCAATTCGTTGTCATAAATGCTCATCGTGTTATCCAGCTTTAATGCCGGTTGCGGAAGTGTACCTTCCGGAGTAATTACCCTGTGTGTTCCGTATCTACAACCCTTGTCCATCAAATGATTTTCGATTTAATGATTTGTGATTTTAGATTATGATTTACGATTGAAAATCTCCAATCGTAAATCATAAATCTTAAATTATTAAGCGTAAAGTTCAGTAAAGATCTTTCTCAAAGCTTCGCTTTCTCTCAGTTCTTGAAGAGTGATCTCTGCGTGTCCTTTCGTGTAACCGTTACCAACGATCATGGTCACGTCGCTACCAACACCTTCTGCTCCAAGAGCTGCTTTCGTGAAGCTGGTTGCCATAGAGAAGAAGTAAACAACTCCCGTGTTCTTCGTACAAAGGATAGAAGTCATTTCCGTATCGGTGATGTTCACGTTATTGATCGTAACGTCGCACATTTCGCCATTGGTCAATTCCTCGATTTTCTCCATTACCGGAACGGGTTGAGTTGCGTCGGCAGAGAATACATAGTCGCAGAAACCAAGTTTCTGTAAACGTTCGGTACTCTTTTGGCTGTGGCACAAACCGATTACTTTACCAGTAACGCCTGCACGTTTTTTAGCCTCGTAACAGCACAACATTCCTGATTTACCACCAGCACCAATGATTAACACGGTGTCGCCCGGTTTAACCAATTTAGCGGTTTGAGCGGGAGCTCCGGCTACGTCCAATGCAGACAAGGCCAAGTTTTCAGGAAGATCAGCCGGGATCTTGGCGTAGATACCACTCTCGAAAAGGATAGCTTTACCGTCGATGTCTACTTGGTCGATGTCCGGGCGAATATCTTTGATCTTGTCAATGCGAAGCGGGGTTAAAGAAAGAGAAACCAAAGTGGCAATCTTATCACCTTCTTTCAAATCGATTTTACCTTTCAATGCATCACCGATTTTTTCAACCGTACCTAACAACATACCGCCTGATCCGGTTACCGGGTTACGATGTTTTCCTTGTTTTGCAACAATGTCCATCATGATTTCAGCGATCTTTGCTTTATCACCACCAGCTTGTTGCTCGATCTGAGTGAAACTAGCTGAGTCGATATTTAAAGTCTGAACGTCGATCAAGATTTCGTTGTCGTAAATCTCGTCCATGTTGTTGTCAATCTTGTTGGCGGGTTGTGGTAATACTCCCTTTGGTTCGATTACACGGTGGGTTCCGTATTTATTTCCTTTCTTTTGCATAGTATAATTAAATTTGAAAATTTATAAATCGATTATTTTAAAGGTTTTAATCCTAAAATTTCTCTTGCTTCTGCGGAGGTGGCGATTGGACGACCTAATTCTTTGGCGATACGAACCACTTTGGCAACTAATTCACCATTAGATTTAGCCAACACGCCTCTTTCCAGATAAAGATTGTCTTCAAAACCAACTCTCACGTTACCACCCATCGCGATAGCGGGAGCTGCAAGCGTGAAAGCATGACGACCGATCCCGGTTGCTGTCCACGTAGAACCTGCGGGAATTGCGTTTACAAGCCAGCAAAGATTCGGTACCGTGGCAGGAGTACATCCGGGAACACCGAGAACGAAGTTGAATTGCATCGGGGCTCCGGGAACCTGACCTTTTTTAGCCATGGTTAATACGGTGTCAAGATGTCCCATTTCGAAACATTCGTATTCCGGTTTGATATTGTTTTCGATCATTCTCTTTCCGAAGTCTCTCATCATCGGCATGGTATTCTCGAACACCTCGTCTCCGAAGTTACAGGTACCACAATCCAGCGTGGCCATTTCGGGGAATAGTTCTGTCGGCTGAAGACGTTCTTCTGCGGTCATTCCCACGGCTCCTCCGGTAGAGGGGATCAAGATCACGTCCGGGCATACCTTATAAATAGCGTCGATACACTCTTTGAAGCGTGCTTTGCTTTGAGTCGGGGTACCGTCATCTTCACGAACGTGAAGGTGGACAATAGCTGCACCTGCGTCTACAGCGGATTTCGCTTCTCTCACGATCTCTTCTACTGTATAAGGAACGGCGGGGTTTTGTTCTTTGGTAACTTCTGCCCCGCAAATGGCTGCTGTGATAATTAATTTCTCCATAATAATAATTTAGATTATTTCTTTCTCTGGTCTTCTTTTTTCACCACGCAGGTTCCGCTTGCACGGCAAACTACGATCGGTTCTTCCAGTATATCTGCTGCCGAAGCCGAAATGTCAGGTCTGGATGCGATTACTTTCTTTGCCTCGAAAACCATTTTCCGAGAAGTGTTTCCTACTTTCACGATCTCTCCGGTAGCCTCGATATAATCTCCGGCATAAACAGGTGCCAAAAACTCCACGTTGTCATAAGCCACGAACAACCCTTCGTCACCGTCATGCATGATTAATAATTCCGTGGCCACGTCTCCGAACAAATGTACCATATGAGCCCCGTCAACCAAATTACCACCGTAATGAGCGTCTTTTGCACTCATTCTTAATCTTATCATTGATTTTTCCATGCTTGTTGATTTTAAATTTTAGATTTTAGATTTTAAATTGAGAACCCATTTTCAATTTTCAATTATGAAGTCCACCATGATTGACGGAGTCTTCACGTTCTCTGCGGCGATTTCACCGACTTCAACCAGTTCGTTAATTTCGGCAATTACCAAATCAGCGGCAGAAGCCATTAACGGGTTGAAGTTTTGAGATGTTCCCCGGTAAACCAGATTTCCTGCTTTATCTCCAAGGCTGGCGCCAACCAACGCGATGTCGGCTCTCAACGGTTTTTCCAACAAGTAGTCTTTGCCATCCACGTTGACGATCTGTTTTCCTTCGGCCACGATGGTACCCATTCCGGTTTGAGTCAGGATTCCTCCCAGCCCGCAACCGCCGGCACGTACACGCTCTGCCAATGAACCTTGCGGGCAGAATTCGATTTCAAGTTCTCCGCTATTCATTTGTTCGCTCGTGTGCGGGTTCGTCCCGATATGTGACACGAAAAGTTTCTTTACTTGTTTGTTGGCAATCAATTGACCCACTCCTTTGTCCGGGTAAGCCGTGTCATTACAGATCAACGTCAGGTTCTTAACGCCTGATTTCGCTAACGCATCAACGATTTTGTTAGGGGTCCCGTTTGCGAGGAATCCGCCTACCATGATGGTCATACCATCTTTTACTTTTGATACAGCCTCTTCGATAGAAATAAATTTACTCATAGGAAGCATTTTTATATTGTTTCAGTTAAATATTTAACACATTCGCATTGATTTGTCAAATTTATATCATTTGGGGCAATAAATGAAATATTTTCAACACAAAAACGGAAATAATTCTTTATTGAGAATCATTTTACGTAGTCGAAAATAAATATCTGTCACCGCCTCTGAATTTGCGGTATTAAATTATGAAATTTTAAGATAAAAACCAACGGCTTGGTCAAAAAAGATATGATTATTTCTCTGAGAATCAATTTTAAAGAGAGCGTGAAGGGACTAATTGGGTTTATTGTTCCATTGTTGTCTGTATTCGTTTGGAGAGCAACCTACGAATTTTTTAAACAGGCAGAGAAATGTTTGGGTATTGGGAAAGCCTAATGCGAGAGCAATTTCTGAAATTGTTTTATTCGAGCTTGTTACGAGGTATTTCGCCATGTCTATTTTTTTCAGACGCACGTATTCCCGGAGTGTTTTTCCGGTTTCTACCCGTACGAGATCATTGAGATAGGCAAGAGATTGGGGGATCCTTTCATGAACGTACTCGATCGAGCGTAATTCCGTTTTTGTCCCGTGTTCCGCTTGGAGATATTGTTCCAAAAGTTGATTGAAATACGCCAAAATATCATTATTTATATTGCATCGGGTGATGAATTGACGTTCGTAAAATCGCAGGCAGTAATCTAGGAGTAATTCGAGATGTACGGCTAGTAACCGGAGGCTGAACCGGTCAATGTCTCTTTGTAATTCTTTCTGAAAATTACTTATGCATCCCAGGATAATTTGTTTTTCCCGTTCGGATAAATGAAGGGATTCGTTTTCTTGGTAGGAGAAGAACGAGTATTCGGATTTCTTACAGACCAATGATGTTTCGTTGAAAACTTTGGGGTGGAACGCGATGCCTAAAATGCTGGTCTGTTCCGGAGCGTCGTGCTGGGTGATGTCAATAGTTTGTTCGGGAGCTTTGAATACTAACGTGCAGGATTGAAAATCATGACACCTGCGACCGTATCTGAAATCACCACATTGTACTTGTTTGAAGAATAGAGCGTAGAAATCGCCGGAAATAGAGAGTTGACCGAGGCGTGTGGCTTCGGCTAGGTCAATAACACTTAGGAGCGGGTGTAATGTCTTTTGTCCGATTAGTGTGTTTAGCTGACTGATAGATTCTATTTTCTGCGCGTGGTTGGCCATAATGATATGGTTCGTAAAGTCGGTAAAACTTAGCTTGTCGCTAGATAAACTCCTCCGGCCTTCGGCCACCTCCTCTATAAACGGAGGAGGAGCTGGTAACTCTTCCCGAAGATGGTGAGTATTCCAACTCTCTCTCTGTTTATAGAGGGAGTTTAAAATGATTTTTTATTTTATAATATCAATTTCTTTCAGCCATTTTTCTACTTGCGGGCGGGCTGAACTTGCTGATCCGCCACTGGTGATGAATCCTTTTTTATTCGTGGCCTTGCTTGTGTTTTTCACGAAATCCTTAAAACAGTTTTGTTCACCACCTCCACCGTGTGTGCAGAACGGGATCACGATTTTACCTTCTAGCTTGTAGCTCTCTAGGAATGTCAAGATCGGCATGGGCATTGTTCCCCACCAGTTTGGGAAGCCGATAAAGATAATATCATACTCTTCCATGTTCCTCACCTTCTCTTTTAATTCGGGGCGGGCGTTGTCATTTCTTTCTTTTTTGGCTACTTCCGTGCAAGCGTGATAATCTGCCGGGTACGGTTTTGCTGTCTGTATTTCGAATAAATCTCCGCCTGTCAGCTCTTTGATATGATTCGCTATCGCTTTGGTGTTTCCGCTACGTGAAAAATAAGCGACCAGTACTTTCTTCCCGTTAGAAGTTTTTTGTGCTTCTACATTCATGCTAAATGTTGCCATAACTGTTGCAATTATTAAAAAATACATTGTTTTCATCATGATATATTATAAAATTGTCCATTTATTTTGTGATACAAATATATAGGGTATGGCGGGGATTGTGTGTAGATAAATTACAGATATGTGTACCATTTTTACTGATTTTGAATATCCGGTGAAAAAACTTAAGCGAGAATTATTATTTTTGTTTCAAACAAAAGCCTTGAATGTTATGGGTGAAATATTGAAAATGAATACGATTCATGATTATCATGAATTTTTAGGAGTAAAGACTTTGCATCCTTTGGTGAGCGTGATTGACCTGTCGGAAGTGCCTCCGGTTCGTTTAGCTCGTAAGAATTTTGGTTTTTACACGGTCTTTCTGAAAGATGTCAAGTGCGGGGATCTTCGTTATGGACGCAAGATGTACGATTACCAGGAAGGTACTTTAGTTTTTATCGCACCCGGTCAAATCGTAGGGGATGATGATAATGGAACTAGGGTACAGGTGAAAGGATGGGCGTTGCTTTTCCATCCCGATTTATTATTGGGGACGTCTTTGGGGCGCAAGATGAAGGACTATTCTTTTTTTTCTTACGAGGCGAACGAGGCTCTTCATATGTCTGACCGGGAACGAGAGATCGTGATTAATTGTTTTCAAGAGATCCGGGAGGAGTTGGAACACGCTATCGATAAACATAGTCGATCCATCATTACCGCTAATATTGAAGTATTTTTGAATCATTGTGTCCGCTTTTACGATCGGCAATTTATCACTCGTAAGGATGTGAATAAGGATATTCTTACCCGGTTTGAAGATTTGTTGAACGGTTATTTCGAGTCGGATGCCCCGGTTTCTTATGGTTTACCTTCTGTTGCTTTTTGTGCGGATAAACTTAATCTTTCCGCGAATTATTTCGGGGATCTGATAAAGAAGGAAACGGGAAAATCGGCTCAGGAGTATATCCAATTCACCATTATCGAGAAAGTTAAGGAACGTTTTGCCGATTCGTCCAAGTCCGTGAGTGAAATTGCCTATGAGATGGGATTCAAATATCCTCATCATTTGAGCCGCTTGTTTAAGAAAATGGAGGGGTGTTCTCCTAATGAGTACAGGGTGGCATTGAATTACTAGATGGTGAAGAAACGATTTGCGCTATCTTTGTCATAATAGATATATTGGGGTAAAAGGTAAAGAGGTCGGAATAAATTGAGATTTATGCGGGAAGTCATGGTTCAATATCTGCAACATCGTTTGTTGAAGTGGTTTGACGAGAACCAGAGGATATTTCCGTGGCGGGAAGATCGGGCGACGAAGTACCAGCAAATTGTTTCTGAAATCCTGTTGCAGCGCACGAAAGCGGAGACGGTGGCAAAGTACTACGATACTTTTTTCTTTAAATTTCCCGATTGGAACGCTTTGGCTAATGCTTCGCTTGAAGAGTTGGAAGAGATTATGAAACCTTTGGGATTATATCGTCACCGGGCTCGACGGTTGTATAAGCTGGGGGAAGATATTCGCCGACGGGGTGGGAGGATTCCGGGAAACGAGAACGAGTTGAGGGATTCCGGTTTTATCGGGTTATACGTGACCAATGCTTTTGAATTGTTTATCTTGAGGAATCGCAAACCGCTTTTAGACGTGAATATGTCCCGGTTGCTGAAACGTTATTTTAAACCGGGAGATTTTATTGACGTGCGTCATGATAAGGAGATTCAGGAGTTGGCAAATGATATTATCGAGGTGCGTCGATGCAAGGAATTGAATTGGGCTATTCTGGATTATGCGGCATTGGTGTGTAAAAGCCGGAATCCGTTGTGCGGGGAGTGCGTTCTAAATAAGCATTGTAAGTATTATGGGTTATCCCAAGGTGATGTAACCGAAGAGCCGGAGTAGTAATCTCCTGCCATCTTTGTAACAAGTTTCTTTCGTTCTTGTTCGTATATTGGCGAAGGGCGATGAAAGGGCGATGAATGAGAGGTGAAAGGGTTATGGGAGATGATTGCTCTGGGAAAAGGCTGGCTTTGCCCTAGCTTTAGGTTATGTCGACTTGTCATTCTCCCAATAGTTTCCTGATAGTTCATTTAGACCAAGGAGTATTCAACAAGCATTCATCTTGCATTTATCTTCGATAAAATTAATTTTTGATACGGTTATATTTGCAAGTCGGGTGTGTCGTGTAGTATATTAGCTATCGGGTGGGGTACACTCTTGTTTGAAAAAAGGAATAGAGAGTGGCTAAAGAGTTTAAGGGAGAGATTAGATCAGTAATAAAACTAAAGAGACTTTTGATATGCCCAAAAGTCTCTTTAGTTTTTATTGTTGAAGTCATTGTTTGATCAGGTAGCTATCGTTGCGATTTCCTGTTGAGTTCTCGTACCAGTCTTTGTTTTGATTCCCGCCTGAAGTAGCCCAGTCTTTGAAATGAGGATAAGCCTCCAAAAAGTCTGCTTTTTCGTAAGTATGGGGAATGTCTGTCGGAACATTGATAGCCCATATTAGGTTGGAGTTGGAGGTGTAATAAATACTACTTTTCCCGATATAGGAATTCCCTTCTTTTGTTTGTTCGTAAACGGTTTGTCCGAATTCTTCTGTCGGAGCGTATCCTCTCGTGTGAATTTCTTGCCATTGGGCGGCTTTTTCCTTTATGGGTTTGGCTATGAAAAAGTCAAATGCATCAAGGGTAAGATCTGCTTGAGGTATTGAATTGCGGAATGTAATGTAAAAAGTAATATTTACCATATCGCCCTCTTGTATTCGTGCTTTTTTATCAGGATCTGTATTAAGGAATGCGAAACCTTTGGGAGCCTTCGTGTTGGTTCTAATGTTATTGAACCTGAATATAGGAGGATTTTTCTCACTATTGCCTGGGTTAAGTAATTCCATATCGGCATTTTCTAAAGCATTGTTCGATTCTTGTTTTTCGAACTCGTCTATTTCTCCTGCCTTTATCCCTTTTATGGCAAGGCATAAATCATAAGGTAGCGAGCCTCCAATGGCTTTGACTCGAATTCCGAGGATCATTTCCTTTACCATGTTTTTGTTATTGGGATAAAGCTGCATTTTATAGTTTACAACTAAGTCATTAAAGTCGTAATCCCCATAGGCAGGCCAAAGGTCTTCGAACATCAAAGTTCCCCAACCATTTTCCCGGGCGGGGTAAAATATAACAGCTTGATCATTTCCTCTGCTCAAGTTTGTTTTTGCCGAGTAAGCAAGAGCTGTTTCCACTTTTTCACTGTCAGAGGGAACTACATAAGTCACGGTATTATTGTTTATATCAAGAGCTTTGGCTGCTGATAATCCTGCTTCCGTTTCGTATTTGACGTAAAGCGTGTTAATGTAAGTTGGTATGTTCAATTTGACTTGGTCTACATCCTGTCCGACATAGAACGAGGCAAAAGGAGCCGTGTCTGCTCCCGTGGAAACGTACACTTTAGAAACGTGTTCCGAAGTGAAATTACAAGTCACGTTTTCGGACATTTTCCAATCGAAATCAGCAGGAACGACTAATTCCGTGAATCCTGTTGTTTCCTTTTCCTTGTGCTCAATATCTTTCTTGGCACAACTACTTATAATTGTGGATAAGAAAAATAGGGCCAAAATTAAAGCCTTTGTTTTCATGATTAGATTTTTTTGTTATTGCAACTAGACGCCGTTATTGTATTATATTGCTATAATGTTGGTGTAAAGGTATGGTCTATTTTTCGAAATTCAAACTATTTAGCAATTAATGTGTCAAATTTATGTTTTTTTATTTGATAGAGACGAATAATCTTGGTTTGAAACAAGTGCTTGCCGTGTTGCCGGAAGATTAAAAAATGTGGTGAGGGGAGAAATAAAAAAAACAGTTTGAGATTGCTCCCAAACTGTTTTGTATGATGTAGGTGTTATCTTCTTTATTTGATAACGCCCAATTTTTTACCAATCTTGATAAAGGCGGCCAATGCACGATCCAGTTGTTCACGCGTGTGAGCGGCAGACAATTGGATACGGATACGAGCTTGTCCTTTCGGTACAACCGGGTAATAGAATCCGGTAACGTAGATGTTTTCTTTCTGTAATTCGGCGGCGAATTGTTGAGAAAGAACTGCATCGTAAAGCATCAAGGCACAGATTGCTGATTCTGACGGTTTCAGATCGAATCCGGCCTCGGTTAATTTTGCACGGAAATAGTTGGCATTATCCATGACACGGTCTCTTAATTCAGTGCTCTTTGACAGCATGTCGAATACAGCGATAGACGCACCGCAGATTGCCGGAGACAAGGAGTTGGAGAACAAGTAAGGTCTTGAACGTTGACGCAACATATCGATCACTTCTTTTTTACCAGTCGTGTAACCACCCATGGCTCCACCAAGAGCTTTACCTAGAGTACCAGTGAAAATGTCCACACGATCCATGCAGTGGTGATGTTCGGCAGAACCACGACCGGTTTTACCGATAAATCCGGCAGCATGGCTATCGTCAACCATTACCAATGCGTTGTATTTTTCAGCTAGGTCACAGATTTCGTTCATCTTGGCGATATCCCCGTCCATGGAGAATACTCCATCGGTAACGATGATCCGGTAACGTTGAGCTTGAGAAATCTTCAATTGTTCTTCGAGGTCAGCCATGTTGGCGTGTTTGTATCTGTAGCGTACGGCTTTACAAAGACGAACACCGTCAATGATAGAAGCGTGATTCAGTTCATCAGAGATGATGGCATCTTCCTGACCGAATAACGGTTCGAATACACCACCGTTAGCATCGAAACAAGCGGCGTAAAGAATGGTATCTTCCGTTCCGAAGAATTGAGAGATTTTAGCTTCCAGTTCTTTATGAATATCTTGGGTTCCACAGATGAAACGCACTGAAGACATTCCGTATCCACGGCTGTCCAATGCTTTCTTTGCTCCTTCGATTACCGTCGGGTTAGAAGAAAGTCCTAAGTAGTTGTTTGCACAAAAGTTTAATACAGTTTCTCCCGTGGCAAGTTTGATTTCAGCATCTTGCGGGGTAACGATAATTCTTTCGCTCTTGTATAAGCCGGCGTCTTTTATGGACTGCAATTCAGTCTTTAAAAAGTCTTGAAATTTTCCGTACATATAACTAATTTTTTTGTTTGTTTTAATGGCCTCAAAAGTAATGATTTTTTGATTATGGCGTACTCGAAAATGAATATATCGTGTTTTATTTGGTAAATAAGTTTTGAAGTATTATTATTTGGGGATAAAAACTTAGAATTCTTTATAAATTGGGGCTATCTAAAAAGTCATTTTTCAAACTCCCTCCCCCCCTTCGGGGTACTCCCTCTATAAACAGAGGGAGAGCTGAAATACTCCCTGTCTTCGGGAAGAGTCACCAGCTCCTCCTCTGTTTATAGAGGAGGTGGCACGAAGTGACGGAGGAGTTTCTGAAATAAATGACTTTTTGATAGCCCCTCGTCGATCAATTTCTAATGGCAGCGATTTCTTTCACGGCTTCGATAGCAGTATTCACGTCTTCTTCCGTCGTGAAAGCGCCGATGCTCATACGGACGGTTCCATGAATATCGAATGTGCCGATGACCTCGTGTACTTTCGGAGCGCATTGTAGTCCCGTACGTACGGCGATGTTGTAATCCACGTCAAGCATGGTTCCCACGTCTCCGGAATCGAATCCGTTGATGTTGAAACTTAATACCGGATTCTGGTTTTCTATGCTGCTGGCGCAATAGGTAGTTACACCCTCGATGTCTTGTAAGGCTTTACGAAGTTTATCCCAGAGTTGGATTTCCCGGTGATGGATGTTCATGATCCCTTGTTCCTGAATCCATTTAACCCCGGCGTTTAACCCGGCAACACCTAACAAGTTGAGGGTCCCGTATTCCAAGCGGTAAGGATATTCATCCAGATGTACGGGATAAGCGGAGCGAACTCCAGTCCCCCCGGCACGGGTATGTTTGATTTCGATACCTTCGCGTACATACGAACCACCGATTCCCGTCGGTCCCATGAGGCATTTGTGACCAGTGAAACAATACACGTCGATTCCGGATGCTTGCATATCCAAGTCTACGGCTCCGGCACCCTGACTACCATCAACCACGAAGATCACGCCTTTCTCTTTACAGATTTTCCCGATTTCGGTCAGTGGCTGAATCGTTCCCAGCACGTTGGAACAATGGGTTACGACAACAAATTTCGTGTTCGGACGGATGGCATTCTTTATGTCGTCGGGGTGTACATAGCCATGTTCGTCAAAAGGCACGTAAGTTAAATCTATGGTTCCGTTTTGGTGGTGCATGTTAAGCGGGCGCAACACGGAATTGTGTTCCAACATGGTAGATACCACATGAATCCCTTTCTCTACCAATCCGTTGATGATCAGGTTCAAGGAGTCCGTGGCATTATAGCTGAACGTTAATCTGTTGTGATCATTCCCGCCGTTGAATAGCTTGGTTAACATTTTACGGGTTGAGTTCACGACTTCCTCTGTCTCGACGGCAGCATCAAATCCTGAACGTCCGGGATTTACACCATGTTTGCGATAAAAGTCGTTCATGAAATCATAAACTACATCCGGCTTCGGAAAGCTGGTTGCTGAATTGTCTAGGTAGATTAATTTGCTCATAAGATTTATAAATTTTAGGTTTTAAGTTTATAAAGTTTGTAAGGTTCGTAAAGTTTATAAGGTTGAATTCACGGGAGATTTTTGGACAAAATTTATCGACAGCTCTGCTGTCATGAACAAAGCCCCGCAAGGGTCCATAGACTTTATGGACCTTATGAACTTTATGGACTTTATAAACTTTTTCATTATTAATTTTCAATTACCAGGGCATCAGCGACCAATTCCGCCACTGTCTTTATGGTGATACCCAGTTTGTACGTGTGATTAATTTGAGTTAGCTGGTCCACGCAATTGTGGCACGGGGTCACGACGATCTCGGCTTTCGTTGCGGTGATTTGGTCGGCTTTGATTTTGCCGATTTTGAGACGACGTTCGTTGTACTCGCTCATTGCGAGGGCTCCGCCACCGCCACCGCAACAGAAGTTGTCCGTGCCGTAGGGTGTCATTTCCACTACGTTTGCTGCTGCGGCATTGACCACGAAACGGATTTCATTGAGAAGTCCCCCGTTTCGAACCAAGTTACATGGGTCATGTATGGTAACAACCTTGCTATTCAGCGTTTTGTCGAGTTTTATTCTTCCGCTCCGGATATATTCCCCGATGAGTTCAACCACCGTGAGTGTGTCAAAATCATACTGTGTTTTGAGATAATTGGGGCCTTCCCAGCGCATGGCTCTCGAACCGTGGCCACATTCACCGAGTACGAGGCGTTTGCCGTGCAGGCGGTGAATCTCATCGTAAAGATTCCGGGCGATTTGAGTCGCCTCTTCATTATTACCGTTGAAATACCCGTAGTTGGTCACGTCGTAGTATTTAGACGAGAGGGTCCACTCTTCTCCCGCGGCATAGAATACTTTTGCCATGGCAGAGATGGAAAGCGGGAAGAATTTCGGCTCCCGGGGGTTCAAGGTGTAAAAAACGTTCTTGTCTGGTTGATCAAGAAAGATTCCGGCTTTCTCGTCTTCCAGTTCGTCTTGGAGTTCCTCTTCCATCCATTGGATCGTGTCAACAAACTCTTCCGTGGGAATACCCATGTTGTTTCCGGTGTTGACTGCCGCGTCGACAGTTGCTTGGAGGGTTTTAGGAACGAGGCCCATGACGGCAAGCATTTCACGTCCTTTTTTCACAAGGAAGGGAATGTCGACCCCGATCGAGCAATGTTTCACGCAGCGTCCGCACATGGTGCAGGCTCCGAACAGGGAGTCGACCATCTCGTCGCATGTCTCTTGGTTTAACTCCCGGGCATGGAATAACGATGGGAACATGGCTCCCTGCCAGGTCTTGTAGCGTCGGTAAATGGAACTGACGAGGTCTACCTTTCGTGCCGGGATGTATTTCCCCTCTTTCATCGTGAGGTAGTACATGCAACTCGATGCACACAAACCACAACGTACACAAGCGTTTAGATGGGTTTCCAGCTTGCTGTCATTCGTGTTTGAAATGATGGCGAGGGCTTTGGCTTTTTGTTCGTTCGTGATATTATTTGTCATATTGAATCGCTTTTTTAGGAGGCCATGTTCCACGCCAGCCGTAGAAAAAGCCCAAATGATACCTGGCAAAGAAAAAGTAAAGCACGTGTTTGATTTTGCCCAAGGGCATCCACACGAAAAGAAGTGCCATTATAATATAATACGCTGCCCCGAATTGTAAGGTCAGCAGAGAATAAGTCGTCAGGAAGAGCATGATGGTGCAGAGAAGATTAGAAATGTAATCATCCGCGCACGATAAGTCTCTCAACTCTTTTTTGGCTAGTCGCTTAATGAATAAAGCCAACCCGCAAACGGCAGCAATAAAGATGATTGCAGCCAAGATCATGACGATGAGGTTTGTTGCGTTTTCAATAGGAATTTGAAAGTTGAAAATAACCGCAAGCGTGAAAAGAAGGTACACGGCTATTGCCAGGAAGTTTCCTATATGAAAAAATATACCTGCCGTGTAAGTGGGCAGGTGTAAGTATGCTGATTCTTTTTGCATAGGTGACATAGCTCCAATACAAGAGTAACAGACTGCTTGGGCAATATTCCCTGACTTTTGCGAAAGGTCCTTGGGAGAACCGTGTTTTAAAAGTCGTACAAAATATCCCCCCAGTAGTACTACACAAAAAAGAAGTGCAGCTAACGAGGTCCAAATATACCAAGACATGGTCGTGGGTATTAGACGCACCCGTCGGGTTTCGGTAACCCGGCCACCCGACACGCTCCTCGGGCTGGTCCTAATGGGAACAATTCATAAATGTCTTTCAATTTTAATCCGGTCTCTTTGCAGATGGTACGAACCATCGGGGCATTTCCCTTTTCTTCAAAATTATCACGAATGATTTTGATAATAGCCCAATGTTTGTCATTTAATTCTGTGATTCCATCTGCCTCGGCAAAGAGTTTTGCCACGTCTTCATTCCAGATTGAAGGATCGGTGAGGAAACCGTCTCCGTCCACTTCGAACGTCTTTCCTTGAATTTCTAGTGTTGCCATAATGTTTATTGGTTTTAGATTGATTTGCAATATAATAAATATTTGAAAAAACAACAATGATTTTTGTTGTGGATTGAAGAAATATATGCGATAGGGGGCTTTCCCGCGTGGGAGTAAGGGGTTGGAGGAATGATTCGGGAATTATATTTGAATATTGGATGTATTTTAGGTGTAAATATTGCAAAATAGTTGTATTTATGCGTGTTTTGTGATAAAAATATTATCTTTACATTTGAAAATATGCGTAGGGTCCCGGAAAAATATATTGGCGTATGAAAGTCTTTTTATTATTTATATTATTCTTTTTGAGCGGGGTGTTGGGATATGTTCAACATGCTGAAGGGGAGACTGGTACACCTCCCGAGATCAGGCAGGTTTTGTTTGTCAGCTCGTATCATTCGGAGCAAATCTGGGGACGCAAGGTGTTGAATGGGGTGAGAAAACAGCTTGACCGAGCGGGGTTTAATGTGGATTTGAGGGTGATTTATCTGGATTCCAAACGACTGACAAATACGGAGGTGAGGAATTCCTTGTTGGAAACACAGTTGCGGGAGGTTAAGGGAAAGTTAGATTTGATTATTGTTTCGGATGAAGAGGCCAATAACGCCCTTTTCTCCCTGGATATACCTTTGGTAAAGGAAACGCCTATCGTGTTTTGTGGAGTTATGCGATATTCGAAGAAACTTGGCTTTGATCAGGTGACGGGAGTTATTTGTGATGTTGATTATGAAAAAGTGTTTCTGTTGGGGCGGAAATTATTCCCGGAGGCTCGAAAAGTTTACGTGTTTTCGGATCAATCGGGAGCGGGGCAGGCACATGAGGTTTTGGCTCGGCGGCAATTAGCCAAATATAAGGATCGTTTCCCGGTTGTTTTTGCAGGCGACACGATCTCGGGCGTGAATAGTTTTTTAAAGGAGTTGCAAGAGGTTTATCCGCTTTCTTTTGTTATCTTGACCACTTGGCAACAAGGTAAACAGGGAGTGTATCTCGATCCGGATATTTATTATTCCATGTATGCTCATGAATGTCCGGTTCCGATTTTAACGGTGATGGATAACGGTTTGGGAAAGGGAATTTTTGGGGGAATTGTGACGTTTGCCGATCAGATGGGGTCAAAAGCCGGAAAAATCGGGGTGAGAATTTTGAATGGCGAGCAGGCGAAAGTCATACCGATAGATACGGTTCATCCTATTCCGGTTTTTGATGAAAATCAATTGAAACGTTGGCGGGTAGAACGTAAGAACCTTCCGGCTAAAAGTTTGATCGTTAATGAACGGGATGCTTTTTGGCGGACTTACGGAAATTATATTCTGATTGCGGGAATTGCCTTTATATTATTATTGTTACTTGTCCTGTTTCTGGTGTTATCTCATTTGAGATACCGGAAAATGCTGCATCGAAGTATCTTTTTAGAGAAAGCGGCACAGCAGATGGCCGAGATGTTGAAGAAAAAGACAGAAATATTGTCTAATACATTGTCGTCAATGAGTGAAGGTATTTTGGTGGTGGATAAGAAATTGCGGGTGATCGAGTTAAACCATGCCTCGGTGGTCGGTTTGGGATGTGAAGGAGATGTGATTGGTAAACCCTTGAAGGAGGTTTGCGAGATCAACCGGAATCGGGTTGGGGAAGGAATTGAAGATTTCGTGCAGAAGGTGATGAGGGAGAGAAAGCGTCGGGACTTGGCGTTGAACACGGTCTTAATCTCGTGCGGGGCTCCCGTGCAGCAAGTGACAGGGAGTGTTTCTCCCTTGTTGAATGAAAGCGGGGAGGTGAACGGTGCAGTCATTATGTTGCGTGATGTTACTCGAGAGTGGCAGCAACAAACCTTCTTACGTATTTCGATAAATGCCTTGCGAGCTTACTCTTGGTGTTATGACGTGGATAATAATATCATGACGGTCGGGGAGGGTTTCCCGAAGGATGAGACTTTAAATCGGGATTTGAGTACGATTGAGAAATATATGTCTCATATTCATCCGGATGACCGGAGGGAGTTATCGGTCTGTCTGGAAGGGATTGCCAAGGATGAACTGAAAGAGTTTGTTGTTGTTTTTCGAGTGGATTACTTGTGCCCCGGGGAGTATCGCTGGTTGGAGAATCGTGGAATTGTTGAAACCGTGGAAATGAGTAATGGGCGGAAGGCGAAATACGTGTATGGAATGGGGATAGATATTAATCGTTACAAGATCGTGGAGGAAGAAATGGCGATAGCAATGCGCAAGGCAGAGGA
>NZ_JBCOSQ010000039.1:0-46458 GCF_040920905.1 Butyricimonas sp. RTP31003st1_G1_RTP31003_210430
TCCTCCAGTTCCGTGTTCCACGTGCTTGCCCTCCCGATAGCCGTGGGAAACACAGTCGTCCCGATAGCCATATGCCCGTGCGGACACTCTTCCGCCAAAAACAAGGGAATTCCCAAGCGAGTGCTATCCCGAGCGTAACGCTGCATGGCATTCGTCATTTCTGCCGCCTCCCGCGGGGACAAGCCTGTCCTTAAAGTCTTTCGGGTCCACGGGTCAGCCCTCAACGTTGCCCAAAAACACCCGATATAACGATTTTTCAGATCCGACCGAAACAAGTCCGTCAACCGAACCTGACCATTTTCATCCTTCTCGTAATAATTCCAGCCTAAGGTATGAGCCAACTGTCCCACTTTTTCTTCCAGCGTCATTTGCCGGAGTAAGTCCTGCAAACGCACCTCCACGCTCTCTGCCGGATTCTCGTAAGGGTCCAGCTTGCCATTCTTGTTCAGGTCCCGAAATTCCTTTCCACTCTTCTTGTAAACCCCATCCCCGCAAACGGAAATCACCGGGAGAAAAAACACGAGAAATAACCAAATCTTTTGTTTCCGCATAGCAACACATTATTCGATTAAACACAACAACACAAATTTTAAACCCAAATATAGACAAAAGTATCTTTTCCCCTTCTTTTTTTTCGTAACTTAGCACCCGTATAACTAAAATACATAGATTATGTTTTCACAAGATGAATTTAAAAAATATGCCACCAAGCATAAAGGGATTAGCAGCTTGAACCTTCACCGGTTCGAATCTGCCGTCTCCAGCTATATAAACCCGACCATTATCGAGGAACGCCAGCTAAACGTGGCAAGCATGGACGTATTTTCCCGGTTAATGATGGACCGGATCATTTTTCTCGGAGTACCTATCGATGACGATGTAGCTAACATTATCATGGCACAATTACTATTCTTGGAATCGGCAGACCCGTCCAAGGATATTCAGATTTATTTCAACACTCCGGGCGGTTCCGTTTATGCCGGATTAGGTATTTACGACACGATGCAATACATTCAATGCGACGTGGCAACCATCTGTACCGGGATGGCCGCATCCATGGGTGCCGTGCTGATGACTGCCGGAACCAAAGGAAAACGTTCCGCATTACAGCACTCACGCATCATGATCCATCAACCGATGGGTGGAGCCCAAGGCCAAGCCTCCGATATTGAAATCACGGCTCGCGAGATTATGAAATTAAAAAAAGAACTTTACCAGATCATCGCTGATCATTCCGGGAACCCGATCAAGAAAGTAGAGAAAGACTCTGATCGCGACTACTGGATGACCGCGGCCGAAGCCAAAGAATACGGGATGATTGACACAGTATTAATTCGGGAACACAAGTAATGCAAGACAAATGTTCATTTTGCGGAAGATCACGCAGTGAGGTTGATCTTCTGATTTCCGGGGTAGACGGTTTTATCTGTGATATGTGCGCACAACAGGCGTATGACATTGTACAGGAAGAACAAAGAGGCCATTCTACCCCCCTTGACATGGATCATATCGAAGTCAAAAAACCGATAGAGATCAAACAATTTATGGATCAATATGTAATCGGACAAGACGAGGCGAAAAAGCACCTCGCCGTGGCCGTTTACAACCATTATAAACGATTGACACAGAAACATTCCAATGATGACGTGGAGATCGAGAAGTCAAATATCATCATGGTAGGACGCACGGGAACCGGGAAAACCTTGTTGGCCCGCACGATAGCCAAGATGCTGCACGTCCCTTTCACCATCGTCGATGCCACCGTGTTGACGGAAGCCGGCTACGTGGGCGAGGACATCGAATCCATCTTGACCCGCTTGCTACAAGCTGCCGACTACGACGTGGATGCCGCTGAAAAAGGGATCGTCTTCATCGACGAGATCGACAAGATTGCCCGTAAAGGAGACAACCCGTCCATCACGCGTGACGTGAGCGGTGAAGGAGTGCAACAAGGATTATTGAAACTACTGGAAGGTTCTATCGTGAACGTTCCCCCACAAGGCGGACGTAAACATCCCGACCAGAAGATGATCCCCGTGAACACGAAAAACATCCTGTTCATTTGCGGGGGAGCCTTCGATGGAATTGAAAAGAAAATCGCCCAACGCATGAACACGCAGGTAGTCGGGTTCACGGCAAGCAAAGAAACAGCCGTTCTTGACAGGGACAATATGCTGCAATATATCGCACCGCAAGACTTGAAATCTTTCGGATTGATTCCCGAAATCATCGGTCGTCTCCCGGTACTGACCTACTTGGAACCACTTGACCGTCAAGCCCTACGCAATATTCTCACGGAACCCAAGAACGCTATTATCCGCCAGTACGTGAAATTATTCGAACTGGATAATATCACGCTGAACTTCAATGAAGAGGTCTTCGAATATATTGTAGACAAGGCTGTTGAATTCAAACTGGGAGCCCGCGGACTACGTTCTATTTGCGAGGCCATCATGACAGACCTGATGTTCGAGATTCCTTCACAAAATTGTGAATCGATCACGATCACCAAAGAATACGCCGAATCCAAAATGGACCGGCTGACTGCACAAAAGCTAAGAGCTTAAAAAAAGGGGGGCAAAAGTCATTTATCCCCCCTCATTTTCTTTATTTACTAAAGAGAACCCCAAGAGAACCTACCAAGATTTAATGGAAATACTATCACTTATTCGAAACTCTCTCGAAGATTCCTCGGAGATCCGACATTACATAATATTTAAGCCACGAATCATCTTCGAATAATCTCTGAAAAAGCGAGATTATCTGGGTTAATTTACTTCTTTATTTGGGGTGGATTTGTGTAAAATAATGTCATCAAATCGGATTCGCAATATCCCGGATCACCACCGAAGCACAGAAACACCCAAACAAAGGTGGCATATAAGAAATTGTTCCAACATTCGACTTTTTATTCTCACTCTCGCTTAAAACAACGGTTTCCGGGTCAACTTCTTCGGGGGAAAACACGACTTTTACTCCTTTATAGACACCCAGTTTATGCAGCCTTTTCCGCAACATCCGGGCTAGATTACAATTATATGATTTGGAAATATCGGCTATCCGGATTTGTTCAGGGTCCATCTTGCCCCCAGCTCCCATGGAACTCACGACCCGATACCCCTTTTGCAAACTATGGTATATTAAAAATATCTTGGGTGCCAATGTATCAATGGCATCCACCACGTAATCATACTTCGCCATTTCCAGAATATCAATCATGCGGTCATCCTTAATAAAATCATTGATTACGTGCAATTGAATATCCGGATTTATATCCCGAAACCGGGTCGCCATGATCTCGGCTTTTGCTTTACCGATATTACTATCCAACGCCGGAAGTTGACGGTTTTTATTCGTCACGTCCACGCAATCCCCGTCAATAATCGTCATCTCTCCAACCCCGGCCCGACATAATTGTTCGGCAGCATACGCCCCGACGCCTCCTAATCCTGCCACTAACACATGAGCTTTCTTCAACAAACCCAACCGTTCTTCTCCCAAAAGCAATTCCGTTCTACTCAACCAATCCATACTATTTTCCAAAAACTTTATTATAATTCATTCTCATCATTTCCTTCAATGCCTCCACCTCTATCCCTAAAATGGCAGATGCCGCCTCGTAAATAACCGAAATCTCCACCTCTTTGTCATCATTCTCCAAAAACAACGCCCCCAACGGGATAACCCGCAACAATTGAAAAGCATTCGAGTGCGAATTCAGCAAAGCCGCTCCCACGGAAATATAAAACCCGTGATCCAACAACTGCCGCAATATCTGTTCGTTATTGTTATACCCGTGAATAATCCAAGGTACGGAAGAACCCGTTCGTTTCTTCACGGCAATCAATTCCGAATACGCCTTCACACAATGGATAATCAACGGCTTACGCAACTCTTCCGCCAAACCGACTTGAACGTCCAATATCTCTTCCTGCGTCTTCATACAAATAGGAGAGCGACGGTCCAAACCGCACTCTCCTATTGCTATTACTTTTTTCATCCGTACCGTATCCTCTATCCCCGTAAAAACATTCTCTCCCAGCCCGGCTAATTTCATGGGATGAACCCCCACGGAATAAAACACCTCCTGCCCCTCCACCGATTTCCGTTTTTCTTCTCCTTCTACCCACGCCTTTCCTTCACCAACATCCAGAATGTTAATTCCTTCACCAACATGATGCGTGTGTATATTTACGTACGGATTCAATTCTTTCTATTATTTCTTATTGCACATGATATTCAAGATCGTCTTATCCGTCTCCTCCATACCCTTCGTTCCGATCAAACCCACGTTACGAATGGTACGTTCAATATCTTCCTCCACGATTCCATCATTATTCGTCTTGATTCCTCTCATGGACAACAAAGCGGCCTGTACGGCAGCCGATACCCCGGAATATACCTTTAAAGCACATCCCTGTTTTGCCCCGTCACACATCATACCCGTCAAATTAGAACACATCGTCTTGATCGTGTTCACCATGTTATCGTAAGTTCCTCCCATCAAATAGGTGATTGCGGATGCCGCACCAGTTCCTGCAATCAGAATACCACAAAGAGCTGAAAGGTGTCCCATGTAATGGTGAATATGCACGGCTATCAAGTTACTCAATGCCAAAGCACGAGCCAATTGTTCACGGGATGCCCCGAATTTCTCGGCAGCCACCACCACCGGCAGATATACCGTGATTCCTTGATTACCACTACCGGAGTTCGTCATCACCGGTTTCGGGCATCCATCCATACGGGCATCCGATGCTGCCGTAGCACGAATCAACGTGCGGTTTAGCAAGTCATCTTCCAGCAACCCTTTATCTATATTTTCTTTTAATGTCTTACCAATCTGTAACCCATACTCCGAGTTCAATCCCTCGGCCGAGATTGCCTTGTTCATTTCGGCACCCTGCAACACGAACTCGATGTCCTTCACGTCCACCTCATGTACGAAATCCCAGATACGTTTCACGCTCAATTCCGGTCCTTTATCTTCCGGTTTTGAAGTATCCAGACGGAATTCTCTTTTGAAAATCTCTTCCCCGTTCTTCTCCACCAAAACGATATTAGTATGCGTGTGAGCAATAATCACCTTCACCGTATCATTTCCTTTCGTGGCCAGAGCCTCGGCATACAATTTATCCGGCGCATCCTCCTTCAAAGAAACCGTCACCTGACCTAACATATCTTTCGCACGCTGCAAGTTATCCCCCACGTTCACCTCTTTCAACACTTCCAACCCGTACTCCGATTTTCCACAAACAGCTCCCAAAGCGGCAGCAATAGGCAACCCGACCATTCCTGTTCCCGGAATGCCTACACCCATACCATTCTTGTAAATATTACCACTAACCAGTACGTCCAAACGCTCGGGCACACCCCCCAATACTTCTTTACACTTTGCACACGCCAAAGCACAGGCTACCGGTTCGGTACACCCCAAGGCCGGAACGGCCTCTTTTCTCAATATTTCAATGATTTGTTGATCTGTTACTTGATTCATCTTATTATTCCTTTTTCATGTAGAACGCTAAATTTTTGCGACTACAAAAATAGTGTTATTTATCTATTTTTCTACCACAAAAAGACAAATTATACTATCTTTGTCGATTGAAGTCGAATTAGTTGAACGCACGATAGAGATTTACCCATGAAATTAACACTCGTCATATTATCACTTTTCATCACGTCCCTCACTTGGGCGCAAACAGATTCTATTCCCCCGGTCAAAAAAGAGATTGACTTCGTGAAACAACTCTCAGAAACAGATTCCATTACCGGAGGTAAAGTGATCATTCATGCCGATCCGAAAATCGAACAACTATTAAAACTGAATATTTCCGTGAACCGGAAAGAACAGCTTTTTCAAGGGTATCGCATCCAAATCCTATCCCGTAGTTCATACGGTACGAACGTGGACACGCTGAAAAGCTATACCAAAAGATTCGAAGAAGAGTTCCCAGACATTCCGGCATACCTGCAATACACCGATCCTGATTTTAAAATCCGGGTAGGTAATTTCCGCACCCGCATCGAGGCAATCCCCGCCTTGAAACGAATCCGTAAAAAGTACTCCGGTGCTTATCCGGTAAAAACGACTATTTACCTACAAGAACTGAATCCCGTCGTGGAGCAAGACACGGTTACGGCACCACCCGTGGAATTTTAGATTTTAAATTTTAGATTCCAGCTCGGATTCGCCTTTGGCGAGTTAGCGAGTTACAGGTTTCTTCAACTTTCATCTTTTAGTTTTTTATCTTTTAATTTTCCAACTACCCCCTCTAACTCCCCCTTACACAAGGGGAGAATGCGCTACATTGAAACATCGTGAAGCCTTCTTGCGTTCGTCTCTCCCCCTGTGCAAGGGGGAGCCGGTGGGGGTAGTTTCTTCATCCTAAATTTTAAACTCTAAACTTTTTAATTTTTCCTCTTCCGCCGAGAAATTAATCATCGGATAGGAATGGGAAATCATGGCAATTTCAGCCAACATTTTCTTTACCAAACGCTGATAATCCTCGGACTGCGGGTCGAAAGGACGATGCGCCACCCCTTTATTAATCCGTCCGATCTGGTTCATCAACCCTAACACATCGGGAGTAATGAAACTATACAGAAAACGTTCCCAAATGTAATCCACCGTGAGACCGGACATATGCAACATATCATCCGCGTAAAAACGATAGTCCCGTAATTCATCCAACACGATCTCGTAAGCCGGAAAATAATACACGTGATCCAATTTCTCCCGTAACTGATCAATCGCCAGCAACAACGTGGCCTTGCTCAACTGGTTCCCGTGAGCGCCATCCTTCCAATGGCGGATCGGGCTTACCGTAAACAATACTCGAAGTCCCGGATTAATCTCCCGTAAACGCCCAATCAACTCCACGTATTCCTTCACAATATCCTCCACACTTAACCGACTACGCTCGAACTCCTGCGAAGGGATCTTGTGGCAATTCGACACAACCAAATTTTCCCCCACATGCTTGTACACCCACGCTGTTCCCCAAGTGATTACCAATAAATCTAAAGAACGAAGTTCTCTTGTGGCCCTCTCCAAACGCTCGTTTATCCGACGCAGACACTCTTCCGGATCGGTGGACGAGAATGCCCCGTGATGGTACAGACTCACCCATTTCTCACCGACTTTCCTTAAATCATCCTTCCCGAACGGCTTTCCTTCCATGATCAGACGCAACACGTTTGCCACGGACAGCGGGTTATAAATAATTCCGCAAGGATTCACATCCACGTCAAACTTGTAATACGAGAACTTACCACCCATATTTTCCGCGAAACACGATCCCAACATCATCAGCTTGGAATTATAATCTATCGAAAAATCCGGTGCCGCAATTGTAATCTTCGTCTGTAAATTCATATCTATACTTATTATAAATAATCACTCTATCTTTACAAAGTTACATTTTTTACGCTCATTTCCTCCATCATTTTTATACTTTTGTCAAAAATTTCATGCATGGGAATCATCTCCATTTTATTGATCGCCGTAGGCCTAGCCATGGATAGTCTTGTCGTAAGTATCAGCGGCGGTATTGTCATGCGCCCTTTCTGCATGCGGCAGTCTTTACGTCTGGCCCTTACCATGGGAATTTTTCAAGGAGGGATGACCTTGCTCGGTTGGCTCATGGGAGTCAGCTTCAGCTCGTACATTACCGCCTTTGACCACTGGATTGCCTTTATCCTTCTCGGTTTTCTAGGTGGTAAGATGATCTACGAATCTTTTGGGGAAGAAGAAACCACCATCTCGTCCTTTTCCACCAAAACCTTGCTCACACTGGGAGTAGCCACCAGTATAGATGCCCTTGCCGTCGGAGTCAGTATGGCCTTCCTTAAAACAAGCATCTATTTCCCTGCCTTCATCATCGGCTTCGTGACATTCGCCCTCTCCCTGATCGGGGTCATCAGCGGTTACCGTTTCGGAAAAATCAAAGGTATCAACGTCGAATTATTCGGGGGAATCATCCTCATCGCCATCGGAGTCAAAATCCTCATCGAGCATCTGATGGAATAAACACACCATGCTCCCAAACTGAATAATTCCTTCTCTTCTTCAAATAGTTTTCAATTATTTCCTATATATTTGCACAAATATCATAGGATGGGGCAAAACAGAGACATACTAAATGATTTTAAACTACTTTTCCGAGAAACATATCCCGAATTAGTAAGAATTGCCTTATTTTATGTACATGACCTAGCAACCGCAGAAGATATCACGCAGGAAATTTTCACGAGACTTTGGGAACAGCGAAAGGAATTCGACAAAATCGGAGATACAAGAAAATATTTACAATATGCCATTCGAAACAGCAGTTTGAATTATTTAAAGCACCAGCGAGTAGTAAATAAGTATCGACAAGAGTATATCCGACAAGCGGCAGAGGATGAGGATAGCCCAGAAGAATATTTACACTTGGTACAGAGGCTACTAGAATTACTCCCAGAAAAACGCAAGAAAGTACTGGAACTCAGCATAGTGGAATCAAAATCTTATTCAGAAATTGCAGAGATATTGAATATATCTGTCAACACCGTGAAAGACCATATTAAAAGAGCTTATGCTTTTCTACGGGAGAAGGCAAATAAGGAGGTTTCGGAATTAATCCTTTATCTCATACTTACCAGAAATAAATAGCCCACTTTTTCTTTTTACAAAAAAATATCAAACTTTCAAAAGGGAGAACTACCCTTTTCTTACTTCATGTTGTCTTTAGGTGAAAAATAATAAAGGCGGCGTGTATGTTAGAAAAAAATAATACCGACATTGAGGATATTGTCATTAATATGCTTTCCGGAGAAAAACTCTCCCCGGAAGAAGAGAAAATTTTAACCAAAAGATTGAAAGACGGAAAACAAAAACGACGGTTGTACGAGTTACAACGTATATGGCATGCCGTTTATGCCCATAAAGTTTCAGAGCAGGTGGATGAAGAAGAGGCATGGAAGATATTTGTCAGCAACCAAAAACCAGGGCGGAAATTGAGAATATGGATCTCTAGCGTAGCAGCAGTGGCAATACTGATCGGAATTGCTCTTTCTTTAACACAAATGCAGAAGAGAATACCAGGATTTCACGCAACAGATACAACACAAAGCTCTATTCTGCCAAGAAACATCATTCTAACATTATCTGATGGTCAACAAGTCGTGTTGTCAGATTCCGTGAATGACTTACAGGAGCAGAATGGAACCACCATCCGGAACAAAGCGCAACAATTAGTTTATCACCCGACCGTTCACAACGAACAAGTCGTTTACAACACGATGTGGATTCCCCGAGGATCCGAATATCAATTGATCTTGTCAGATGGAACAATCGTATGGTTAAATTCGGAGAGCGAGATTACTTTCCCAGTCAATTTTACCAGTGAAAAGCGAGAAGTAAAACTAAAAGGTGAGGCTTTTTTCGATGTAGCGAAAGACGAGCGGCACCCCTTTATTGTAAAAACAGAGCAGTTTGATATTCGGGTGACAGGCACGCAATTTAACGTACGTGCCTACACGGACGAACCAGCTTCCGCAACATTAGCTGAAGGAAGTATTCAACTTGTGCGACAGGAGGAAGTGACACCACTTGTTCCAGGCCAACAGGCTTTATTGAAACAAGGAATCGTGAAAGTGAGAGAGATCGAATTGCGAGAGGCTATCGCTTGGCGGTACAACGCTTTCTATTTCAAGCAACAACCATTGGAAAACTTGTTGAACGAGATTGCGCGATGGTATGACGTCGAAGTCATTTATCAAAACCCAACTCTAAAGAAACTTCATTTCACGGCCGGTTTCCAGCGTAGTTGCAGCATCACGGAAGTGATAAACACTCTCGGAATGACACAGAAAATTCGTCTGGAAATAAAAGGTAAAACATTGCTTGTAAAAGAGTATAAATAATTAATCAAATCGTTATGAAAAAATAGAAACAAGAATAGAAAAAACATTAGAAAAAAACCGGAACGCACGCCAATACATTCCGGCTAAAATTCCCCCCAAAGGGAATCATGTCAAATATTAATAACAAAATTATGAAAAAAAACATTCAAAAACTAATTTGGATCATGATTAAAATGAAACTCATGTGTCTAGTGGTAGCATTGGGATGTACAAGCCTAAATGCTGAAGTCTGGTCACAGGAAAAGAAGATCAACTTACAACTAGGAGAGGTTAATTTAGAACAGCTTTTCGAACAGATTCAACAACAGATCAACTTACAGTTTGTATTCAATCACGAGGACGTTCAAGGCTACAAGGTCAATGCTAATATAAAAGGGAAGACCGTAGCGGAGATTCTGGATGCCGCCCTGAAAGATAAACCGTTAAAATACGAAATTCTGAGTAACTATATCGTGATTTCACCCAAAACGATACAGCCCACACAACAAACAAAAGAAATCAAGATCACCGGGAAAGTCACGGATGAAAGTGGAGAGGTACTGCCGGGAGTATCCGTATTCATCAAAGGGACATCTTTAGGCGTGGCCACAGATATCGACGGAAAATTCGCATTATCTGTCCCTGCAGATAAAAATATTGTACTGGTATTCTCTTTTATCGGCATGAAACCCTATGAGTTAAAATTAAATCACGAGAAAACAGATTACACGGTCATTTTGCAAAATGACAACCAAGCACTAGAAGATGTTGTTGTTACCGGTTATGGAAACAAGTCACAAGCAAGTTTCACCGGAGCGGCACAAACAATCAGCAGGGACCAGTTACTTATCGCTGGAAATAGAAACTTGTTACAAAGCTTACAAGCATTTATTCCCGGTATGCAGTTGGTAGAAAATAACGAGCGTGGTTCAGACCCCAATACTCGTCCTGAAATATTGATCCGCGGACGGAGCAGCTTTACCGAAGGCAGCAATATTCCCACATTCATTGTTGATGGAGCCGAGGTTTCCGCCGATTACGTATTCGACATGGATATTAACGATGTTGAATCAGCCACCGTACTGAAGGATGCATCCGCTTCCGCCCTCTACGGCGCCAAGGCCGCCAACGGCGTGGTTGTTATCACCACTCGCCCAATGAATGCCGGAAAGATGAAAGTTTCCTATAGCGGGACATTCCAAGTATCTGTTCCCGATCTAAGCGACTACCATTTGCTCAACCCAGAACAAAAACTTGAGTATGAATACCGGGCAGGATTATATACTTCTGAAGACGGTTTAAGCGCTGACCAATACGAAAAAGATGCCCAATACAATAACATATACCAACGCATCCGTGAAGGTGTAAACACGGATTGGATGTCCTACCCATTACGTAATTCCTTCACGCACAATCATAATATCACCGTGTATGGAGGAGACGAATATGTTCGTTACAACTTAGGTGTCCGTTACGGGAATGATCAGGGGGTCATGCTCGATTCAGACCGAAAACGTTACTCATTGATATTCAAGCTATCCTACAATAAGAATGATGCTGTTTACGTCCAGAATTACACGACTATTTCCGGAACCAACAACCACGAATCTCCTTACGGTTCATTCCGAGAATACGTTAACCAAAATCCGTACGACCGGGCTTACAATGTAGATGGGACACTGAATAATAACCTGACTTTCAACAAAGCGAATCCGCTTTACGAAGCAACGCTCGGTAGTTACGATAAAGGATCAACCCTCAGCATCAATGATGTACTAGACTTAAAAGTCCAATTAGCCAAAGGATTACGAATCGAAGGTTCTTTCTCTCTAAATAAATACCTAAGCAATCGGGAAAATTTCCTCTCGCCAGACTCGAAAACCTTTGACGATTTCCCCGTTAACGAAGCAGGAAGTATCACGATCAGCAATACCAACACGATTGATTACCAGGGAAAACTTTTATTAACTTATAATCAAGTTTTCGACAACGGAACACTAATCAGCCTAATTGCCGGAGGTAACATAGAACATTCGGATCTGAACAGTAACGGCTACACAGGGATTGGCATTTTCTCCGACAAATTGGCACATCCCTCTTTCGCAACTCAATATCCCTCAGAGAGAACTCCCACTGGTTCTCAGGACGTGGAAAGAACATTGGGTGGATTCATAAACCTCAATACGATTTACAAAGATCGTTATTTTGCAGATGTTTCCATTCGATACGAGGGTTCATCCAAATTTGGCGCAGACCAGCGTTACGCTCCATTCTGGAGTCTCGGTCTTGGCTGGAACATTCATAATGAAAAATTCTTTCACGCAACTTCAACAGACCGACTGAAATTACGTGCCAGCGTCGGTTATCTCGGAAATGCAAGTTTCTCTCCTTATCAAGCGATCACGACTTACGAATACCGGGCAGAGAACTTGTATGACAACGGAATCGGAGCTGTTCCCATCACCATCGGCAACGCAGATCTGAAATGGGAACGTACGTTGAATTATAATATCGGGTTGGATGTCAACCTGTTCAACAACCGATTCGACATGACACTTGATTATTACAAGAAAATCACTGACAATCTGTTACTAAGCGTAACCAAAGCTCCTTCCGTCGGGGTCGGAACAGCCACAGAAAACATGGGCAAAATAGACAATTCCGGTATAGAATTCCGAACAAGAATCATTGCTATCCGTAACTCCAACTGGGATTGGACACTTTCCCTAACTGCCAGTCATAACAAGAACAAAATCATACAGATTAGTAATGTCTTAAAAGAACAGAACGAAAAAAATAACGCAGAGAAGTCACGGGCGCCCATGCCGGTTTATGAAGAAGGCGAATCTATTAGCGCTGTCAAAGCTGTACAATCCGGCGGTATCGATCCAGCCACGGGGCGGGAAATTTTTATCGGGAAAGACGGCAAGCCGACTTTCACGTACGATTATCGTGACAAGATTGTATTCGGAGATAGCGATCCTAAAGTGTACGGTATTCTTAGTTCCTACTTGACCTACAAGAATTTCCAACTCAATATGATGTTTGATTACAGGTTAAAAGCAACAGTCTATAACCAAACATTGGTGACTCGTGTTGAAGGTTCCAGTCCCTACAATAATGCCGATGAACGTGTATTTAAAAGCCGTTGGAAAGAAGTAGGCGACCAGGTGAAGTACAAAAATATCGCAGACCAAAGTATTCCAGATCAAACCAGCCGTTTCATCGAAGACGAATACACACTCAGCCTAAGAAGTCTGAGTCTATCCTATGATTTCGTTCCCGCTATTTATAGGAAACTCCACTTGAGTCGCCTCCGGGTTCAATTAATGACAAACGACCTGTTCCGTCTGTCCACCATTAAACAAGAACGTGGATTTGACTACCCGTTTGCCAGAAGTTACCAATTATCCATCAGTGCAACTTTCTAATCCATATATCATGAAAAAATTTAAACACATATTATATACCTGCTTATTTATAAGCTGTATCTCTACCGGGTGTAACGAATACCTAGACGTGAACCCCGCCGGTAAAGTTACTCAAACCAAATTGTTTGAAGATATTCAAGGTTACCGTGATGCCATGTACGGTGTATACGCCAATCTGGCAACTATCAACCTGTATGGTAAAAATCTGACTTACGGTTTTGCCGATCAACTAGCACAACTGTTTACACCTAAAGCAACCGTAAGTGAGGAACAGACAGCATACAATACCCTCCGCTACAACTATACCTACCCAGCAGTAGAAAATATCATTACAACGATCTGGACAGATACTTACAAAATTATATCCTACCTGAACAACATCATTGAAAATATCGAAGGTACAGACCTCAACGCACACTCGGACTACCCTTTGATCAAAGGAGAAGCGTATGCACTACGCGGTTTCCTACATTTTGACATCATGCGTTATTTCTGTGAAACCATCCAGAATAATCCTAACGCAGGCGGCATTCCTTATGCCTATACCTTCGATCTTAAAAACAAAGAAGTATACACGTTAAAAGAATGCTATGATAATGTATTAGCAGATTTAACAACAGCACAACAACTACTTGCAAATGACACGTTGCAACTTAGCGGAGAATATCGTAACACGACCTACAATTACGTCAACCTATACGGTGTTTATGCGATGAAAGCCAGAGTTTTTCACTACAAAGGACAATTAGATAGTGCAGGGTATTATGCGGAAAAAGTAATCGCATCTCCCAATTATCGCCTGATTGCCTCGACGGAAGATGTTTCCAAAGCAATGCGGTACCCGGGACAAAATGAAATGATTTGGGGGTTATGGTCCAACAAATTATACGAATCATTGTTCCAAGAATTCATGACAGACCCGACTGCGAGTCAAAACATTATGTTTGTACGTCCAGATGCCATGAGTATGTATCAAGATGTAAATTGGAGTTCTGAAAATCACGATTATCGTTGGAACAATTTCTTCAAGACCGAGGGAAACGATATCCTTTTTGCCCGTCTACTCGACGTAGACCGGAATAATGTAGAAGATATGGAAACCCAGCAAGGAGCCATACGGGGGATCTGCATGTTGCGTCTTCCTGAAATGTACTACATTGCTGCCGAATCACTTTTTGCAAACGGAAAACAAGAAATGGGACAAAGTTATTTGGAAGCGGTAAGAAGAAGCCGAGGATTGGGACAAAGATTAGAGCCGGCAACATCATTGGAGGAATTTCAAAACATATTGCTAAAAGAACGACGTAAAGAGTTCTGGGGAGAGGGACAAACTTTCCTTGATTACAAAAGGACAAACAGCGAATTTTCGAACGTGAACAATACAAGCACAATCACGCTCTCGTCCCAAATCAGCGTACTCCCTTGGCCGAGAAATGAACAAGAATTTGGTTCCATCAATAAATAGTATTATGAAAAAGAACATATTATATCTGATTATCAGCAGCCTGTTATTTCTTGTTTCCTGCGAGAAAAACACAGACGGTTATTACGACAACATTGCCCGAATCTATTTTCCATCAACCACAGACAGTGTGAACTTTTCATTCGGTGATCAAATCATGACTTACACCCGCCATATCGTTTACATGCCCGTCAAAAAGATGGGTACCCCAGCAACACGGGAAATGAAATATAGAATAACTCTCAACGAAGAAAAAAGCACAGCAATAGAAGGCGTACATTTTACAACGCTCCAGAATGAATACCCGCTACTGATCGACTCGGTAAATGCTTATTTACCCATAGAATTAATTAGAGACGAGCTATCAGAAGAGGAAGTCATTTACAAGATTGTTCTTGATTTGAAAGAAAGTATCGATTTTGAATTAGGTAGCAAAGAAAATCTTCAAGCTGTCATTACTTTTAATAACTATTTGGAAGAACCCATGTGGTGGAAGGAAATCTTCGGAAATAAAACAATAAAATATCACCGAGGCATGTACCAGCAAATCATCGCATATTATGGACACCCGTTAGAACGTCAATATTGCATAGACCATTTTCTAGAGGTGCAAAGTGTATTCAAACGTGAAGTGTATGATTACGCTCAAGCCAATCCGGAATTAACCCAAGAGTGGGAATTTCAACCTAACATCAAATGGGATTTCAATTAACCTATAACACTCAAGTAACTATGAGAAATATATACATTGCTTTAACTTTATCGGTCATCCTATTAAATTCCTGTATTGATAACACGACCGAATTGGGAACAAAACCGATATCCAGAATAAAGTTTCAAGAAGAATTCAGCAGCACGGCATACAGGGAAGACCAGTGGAACGAGTTCACATTAGCTTGTCCTTCAATCGAACAAGAAAATGAAGATAAGCCGCTCACCTATCGCTGGGACGTTAACTACAAAACCGTTAGCACGGAGAAAGACCTGAAGTTCGTATGCGATGAATTGACCCCCGCTGATATGGGTAGTTTCCCTTGTCGTCTGACAGTTAGCAACGAAGACGGCTCCTCTTATCAGGACTTCTATTTAAAAGTTACCTCGCCATACGAAGAAGGCTTAATGGTCATGAGCAAAACTACCGAGGGCAGCATGCTCTCCTTCAAAAGAGAAGACAAACCGGACGTACCATTTCAATTAAATGCTTACAAACGTAACAATCCGGATTATCCTTTAGGTGAGGATCCGGTAGGAATCGTACAATTAAATTCTTCCACACTTTACATCGCATCCGCAAATCCAAACAGGATTATAAAATTAAATAGTAAAACGATGGAGGCGACCTATTTGCTTGATTATCCCGCCGGAAATCTCAATTTCATCGGCAAACCGAATGAAACGGAAACCTATCTGGGACTAAACAATACCATCTTTTGCTTTGACAACGGGCGGCTTTTGTATCTGGATGCAGGGCAAGACGGTTTTATCAACCACGTACAACAAGAATTAGACAAGTTGGTTTTGCCGAATAAAATAGAATTAGCAAACAAGATTTGTCTGGCAAAGAAATCATATCTCGTTTATGACAATGCTAACAACAGGTTATTCTATTATGATGACTGGTATGCAAGAATAGTGGACATACAACCGAATGATTTCAAAGGGAAAAAGTTGATCGATTTCGTACCTTGTATGGGTGGTTATTACAATCAGGTTATTATCGTGGAAATTCCGGGAGGGACGCCTGAAATCATACTTGCAAATCCTCCTTATCTTTCTGGAAGTCCAGTTTCAACTGAAGGTACCGGTATTAACTCGGATAGTAAATTTCTCGGTAGTGCAAAAAATCCCCATTTATATTATTCCGTGGGAAATCAAATTTTCGTGTATAATATTTATAGCAACGGAAATTTCGAACCTGCCAGATATACAGTCGGAGAAACAGGAGATGTTATCAAATCAATGGTATTCAATTCTAACGAGAATAAACTCTACGTGGGCTGGGAATCAGCTAATGGGGGAGAATACAAAGGCAACGTCACTTGTTTCGTCCTTAGCGGAAGCAGTGAACCCTGGGAAGAAAAAGGCATTGCAGGAGAAATCGTAAACATGATGTATAAAAAATAATATTTCACGATTTATACTAACAGAATCGAAGCAGGATGAATCCTGCTTTCGATTCTTCAATTATGCTAATACCATGAAGACACTTCTATTGACGCTCGCCACTTTGCTAATAGCATTACGGCAGGAAAATCCTGTATTTCAGATTAGTGGCAAATTCACACAACCATTAAAAAGTAAAGAAATCCGTTTCCAAGATCCTTATAGTCATCGTGATAGTTCTATATTCATCGTACCAATCCGAGAAGACGGTAGTTTCATGTTCCAAACCAACATCCAACCGGGTAAACTCCTTATCGCTTTTCTCCCGAAAGATTACATAGAAATCCCTGTCTATACCCAAAACCGACACTATCACCTCACAGAAAAAGACGGTATGTATTACTTCGAAACCGATCAGCCAACAAGCTTGCAGAATCGCCTAACGGCTTATTTACACGAATCTACAGTTCGCAAAGAAGAATATAACCGAATGTGTTCGGGTTACGACACGATCTCCAATCTACAACAAAAAGCCAATCGAAGTACTCTCTTATCTCGAAAATTACGTGAAATCGAAAACTTTCGTCTACAAGCCGTACAACAATTTGCCGGCACGGAGATTCCTCAATATATCATCTATAAAGTTCTCTATCACTATGAACACTTTTACAAACCTTTCACCGCTGTCATCCAAGCCTTAGGCGACACCATCCCAGAAAGTAACATGAAAGAACAGATTTTCAAGTCTTATGAAGAACTTAAAGCCGCCCAACTAATCGGAGATGCCCCTGCCTTTACCCTACCCGATATAAATGACAAAACGGTCTCACTCGCTGATTTCCGTGGGAAATACGTATTGATCGACTTTTGGGCGTCATGGTGTGCCCCGTGCCGAGAGAAAAATAAGGAATTAAATAAACACTATTCTCAATTAAAAGAACGAGGTTTGGAGATCATCTCTATCTCTCTTGACGACAACAAACAACAATGGTTAAATGCTGTCCGTGAAGACGGGATTTACTGGAAACAACTCATTGATCTTGAGGGATTCAAAAAAAGCCGGGTAAGGCAAGTCTATAAAGTGAAACAAGTTCCCACGGTCTATTTGATCGACCCACAGGGAAAAGTAATTGATACCAATCCCGAGATGAAAGACATCGAAAACCTCCTTCGCACGAATACACCGGATAACCAACTCGAACCGTGAAGAAATAAATAATTTTCAATTTTCAATTATATTCGTATCTTTGCATTCACATATCTATGGGGTAGACGTGGATTTGACAGCATGAAGAATAGGTATGTAAGCATGTCGGGCGTAGTGAAGCCGGCCCGTAAATCCCGGACGCAAAATTTTAATTGGCGAAAGAAATTACGCTCTTGCTGCCTAATCGAATCATAGTAGATTGAGGCTTAATCTCCGCTCAAGGTAGTGGAGACGAGACATCCCGCTGGCGGTCCCACCTTGTGCCAACCAGCATCCGGGGTGCAGGCAATACGAGGTTAGTCAACATCTTGTTTCGTGGTGCTGATGAAATAACAGAAGCTAAGGTATAGTTTGGGTGCTTTTTTCCGGGCTATATTCGAAAACCAATAAAAAGCTAAGCATGTAGAAAGCATATGGATTCCGTGTTTGGACCAGGGTTCGATTCCCTGCTACTCCACAATTAAACAGAAAAGAGGCTAAAAAGCCTCTTTTCTGTTTATCTTCAAACGGGACTGTATTACATCAAAAATTCAACCACAACTTAAATGCTGTAATCTTTTCCTCGCTAATAATAATCTGTGATTTATAGGGTGGTTTCACGAAAACCACGATTCGACCGTTAAAATAAGGTTCCACATGACTAATAGCTTTCACGCAAAGCAATACTTGTCGATTAGCTCGAAAGAACTGATCTGGGTCCAATTGTTCCACCAACTTATTCAAAGAAAGGTCAACAATATGTTCCTGCCCGGTATAGGTCACCGCAAATGTGATTTTATTCTCGGAATAGAAATAAGCCACGTCACTCACTTCCAACGGACGGAAACGTTCCCCTCCCGCAATGAGAAAGCGAGTACGATAGGCTTTCTCCCGATGCCGGAGACTATCGAGGATAACATCCAAGTAACCGTTTTCCGGAGATGTATTTGCAGCAACCAGTGTTTCATATTTCACGATCGCCTCAAGCAAACGTTTCTCATCCACGGGTTTCAGGATATAGTCTACACTATTTACCGTGAAAGCCCGAATCGCGTACTGATCATAAGCCGTGGTAAAAATAATCACGGAAGAAGGGCGAGCAGATGTCAGAAAACTGAACGAATCTCCATCCGATAACTGAATATCCAGAAACAATAAATCCGGATGCGGGTTCTCGGCAAACCATTGCACCGCCTCTTCCACGCTCCCCGGCAAAACCATAACCTCCCAAGCGGGACGCAATCGCCGGAGCATGGAGTGTAGCAAACGGGCTGCCGGCACCTCATCTTCAATAATGGCTACTTTCAAATTATTCATCAGCAAAAGGTATTTTTACTGTAAATGCACCTAATTTATCAACTATTTCTATCTCTTTACCTGTAATCAACTTACAGCGGTTTGCCAGATTCTGAAGCCCGATTCCGGAAGACTGGACATCCTTCCTAGGGTGAACCAAATTACTCACTACCAGAAAATTCTCATCAACCCAAATGGCAATCCTCATCGGATGAGTGGTAGAAATCGAATTATGCTTGATCACGTTCTCCGCCAGCAATTGCAACGTCAGCGGCGGCACCATCCGTTCCCGGCAATCATCCGGCACTTCAATATCGCAGGTAATACAATCTCCCAATCTCACTTTATGCAAAAACAGGAAAGCATCCAGAAAATCTAGTTCATCTCCCAACGTCACAAGAGTCTTATCCTGACATTGCAACACGTAACGATAAACATTCGAAAGATTCCGGGTAAACTCCACGGCATTACGAGGATTATACTCGATTTCGGCAATCAGCGTGTTGAGACTATTAAACAGGAAATGCGGATTCACTTGATTCTGTAAAGCCACGTACCGCGCCGTATTATTCTCTTCCTGCAAAGCCGCAGTATGTTGCTGTAACCGCAACATCTCTCGTATAGCCCTGAAAGCCAGCAACAACCCCAAGATAACTAATTCCACCAACCAAACGAGAACCAATACGAACTTTCCCCCGGCATAGAAAGTAAAAGGATGCGATGCCCCCGCCAGTAACTTAGCCGAAACCAGTAAACCATAGTTCAGCAAAAAGAACATCAACATCACCAACAGGTAAATCACAACAATCCTCCACCTTCTCCGGATATTCAAAGCGTAGCTCACGTTCAGCCACGAGCTGATACGCATTGTGAAATACCCTAAAATATTGAATGCAAGAATACAGAACAGACAAGCCCCGAAAGAATACAACTCTTCCTGTACCAATGGTGAAAAACCGGAATAACTCACTAACAGGAGATATGAAAATACCCCCAACCCGGAAAACAATCCGGCATACAGCAAAATATCCAGTTTCTTATTCATGTTGTGATCCTGTTTATTTAGCAAAGTTAGTCTAATTTACAAAGATTCGTACGCGTTCAAGGCTTTTATTAACCCGGAATAATAGCTCTGCGCCTCCGTTTTAGCCTGCACGTAATTAAGTTGCGAATTTTCCCGATAGGCTTGAGCATCGATCACTTCCAATATAGACGTTTTTCCCTCCCCATACCGCTCCAACGCTTTCGTCTCATTTTCTTTGGCCTTCTCCAACGAATTTCCCGTCAATTTCACCTGTTCTAGTGCCTGTAACAAATTCAGCCGTGCCGTCTGTACTTCCAGTGCCACGTTGTCTTTCACCCGGTTCAACTGATCGGAAGCCATACCGACTTGCCCCCGGGAAGCTCTCTTCTCACTTCGCCGCTTTCCCCACTCAAACACCGGGATGGATACTTTCGCGTACGCCACGTAATTCGGGTCCATATCCGTGCGGAAGTTATACCCCGGAGAAGAATAACTCCCGTCAACCCCGACATAGACCTGTGGCTTATACTGCGCATCATTCAATCGCAACGCACTTTCCGCCATCCTCACCTGTTCCTCGGCCATCCTGATCTCCGGCCGATTACTCCCGTTTCCCCGAAGAACCGAATCCTCAACCAGCAATAAAGGAACATTCTCTTCTATCATAGTCGGGTTAGACAACTCCAACCCGATAATCGAATTCAAAGCCATACGCCCCGTCTCGAAATTACTCTTTGCCTGTAACAGACGGTACTCCGCCTCGTTCAGTTGCACCTCTGCCATCAATAAATCCTGCGGATCCACCAACCCGGCATCCACCCTCTCCCGGATCGTTTTTACCAACGAGGACATCGAATTTCGAAAATCCATGGCCACACCCACAATCTCCTGCCGGGCCACCGTGTTCCAATACTGAATATCCGTCTGGTAACACACGGCATTCTTCACCACCTCCGCCTGTTGTGCCGCCACGGCTTGCCGTGACTGGGCCATCCGAATCGTTTCAAGCACCCGTCCCCCGGTATAAAGCGGTTGCATGAGCGACATCGACACCCCGTATTTCATATTTTTCCCCTTAAATCCCACAGAACGCCCCAACGAAGGCACATCTGCCGATAGTTCCATGGGATTCCCCGTGTACTGAAAATTTCCTCCCGCCTCCACTTTCGGCTTCAAATCGGCACGGGCGGATTTCTCCAGTTCCATACTCACCGAAATATTCTTTTCCGCAGCCTTGAGATCATAGTTATATTCCAAAGCCATGTTCCGGTATTTCTCAAGAAGAGAGCTTTGTTGGGCGGACACGGTAAACGCACCCGCCAGCATACAACCTAATACAAATATCTTTTTCATCGTTGATTTTCTTTTACATTATAAAATATGGCATAAAGAGCCGGGGTAACAAACAGCGTCAATAGCGTGGCAAATGTCAACCCGAAAATAATCGTGGCTGCCATTCCCCCGAAAGCAATATCAAACAACAAAGGAACCATCCCGAAGATCGTGGTTGTTGCAGCCATCAATACCGGACGGGTACGTACAACCGTGGCCTCCACGATACAAGTATACAAGTCCACCCCGTTCCCATGCTGCACGTTGATCTCGTCAATCAACACAATCACGTTTTTAATAATCATGCCCAATAATCCCAGCCACCCCGCAATAGGGAAGAACCCGAAATCAAATCCCGTGAGCAACATCCCGACAGCCACGCCAATCAGTGACAAAGGTAACACGCAAAGAATAATGATTGGTTGCCGGAAGTTTCCGAACAAGGCCACCAGAATGACAACAAGCAACAGAAATGCCAATGGGAAATACATCACGATGGCCTGTATGGCCTCCTTTTGATCCTTGAATTGAGCATCCCAAAAGAATGTATATCCCTCAGGGAGTTGTATTTTCTCAACTTCTGCCCGAATCTCCCCGTGTACTTCCGCCATAGTAGTACCCGGTTTCACCCCACACATGGCGGCCATGGACAACTGCCGATTATACGTCCGCATCTGCGGGAACTCCCACGTGGTTTCAATCCGTTCCGTCACTTGCGACAGTGGGGCAGAATTCACCCCGTTCCACACGGAGAAATTACCCAAAGCCTCGGCATTCGTAATATCCGCCCCGGCAGATTTCAACAACACGGGTACTTTCTTCTCGTCATCCCGGTACACGCCAACCGTCACCCCATCTTGAATGGATTTCACAGACTGCATCATATCCGCCTTCGTGATCCCCAAGGCTCCGGCCTTCACGGGATCATACACCGGACGAATCATCATCGCCATACTTCCCCACTCGTTACGGGCATCCGCCACTTTCGGATTGCGACGCATAATATCCACGGCAACACCCACCAAAGAATCCAGCACCGCCGGATCCGGTCCCAGAAAACGAGCTTCAATCAACGCCTCGTTCAACGGGCTCAATTCGAAACTATTCACCTTGATAAACGCCTCCGGGTATTTCGCCGGGAGAGAATCTTGTAACACGGCATGTAGCTGACGGGATTCCGACGATGTTCTACATTTTATCAATAATTGAGCATAATTGGATTGAGGCCCGAATGACACGTTCGACAAATAATATCGTGGCGGAGTTCGCCCCACGAAAGCCGACACCATCTCCATCTCGTGATAAGTACTGACATAATCAGCCATATCGTCCGCCACCCGGTCAGTTTCTTCAATACGGGTCCCTTCCGGCAACCACATATCGACCGTGAAATATTGTTTATCCAACGAAGGCACGAAAACTTTCGGGATAAACCGGAAACTCCACGCCGACACGCAAAGCATAACCACAAGACAACCCACCACCACATATTTACGACGGATCACCACCCGCAACGAGCGTCGGAAACGATCATACCATTTACCGGTAAACAACTCTGCCGTCAACTCGTCCGGACGTGGACGACGCACAAATTCCTGTATGAAGAACGGCGTTTGCGTGAGGGCAAATACCCAACTAAACATCAATGACACCCCGATCACAACAACCATCGAAGACAGCAATTCCCCCGTAATATGCGGTGAATAATAAATCGGCATAAAAGTCAGGATAGCAATAACCGTTGCGGCTAATAATGGCAAAGCCGTTGCAGAGCAAGCCCTCATAATGGCTGTCCGCTTGCGCATCCCCCGTTGCATATTCACCAACGCAGAGTCCGATACCACGATCGCATTATCCACCAGCATACCCATGGCAATGATAATTGCGGCCAAAGACATACGCTGCAAGGCAATCCCGTCAGCAAACATCACGATCAACGTGGCGAAAATGGAAAATACCAACCCACTGCCGATCAACAACCCGTTTTTAAAACCGATAAAGAAGAGTAATATCGCCACGACAGTCAGCACGGAAACGATCAGGTTGACAATGAACCCCCGATTTGCCACGGCAGACTCGTACCCTTGATCATAAATGCAGGAAAGAGCATATCCTTCAGGCATCTCGGATGCAAACCAATCTATCTTTTCTTTTACCGCCTCGGCCATATCCACCACGTTCCCCGTCGGAACCGTAGAAATAGCTATTCCGATAGCGGGTTCCCCGTTCACACGCATCATATTGGAAGCCGGCGTCTGGTAGGCTTCCTCGATTTCGGCAATATCCGCCAGCCGGAAATGCTCCCCGCCTTTAGAAACAATGGTCAGATTCCGAATATCATCCAACGAATAGAAATTCCCGGTTGACTCGATACGTACCCGATTCTCCCCGACATCTATCCCCCCGGCATCCACCACTTTATTCTGTCCCTCGAAAGCACGGGCAATATCCGCGGTCGTGATACCGCTAAGTGCCATCACCGAAGGACTGATTTTCACATCAATCGTTGGGGTCTGTACCCCGTATATCTCGACCTTGGCAACATCCTTCACCTTGAGAATCTCATTTTTGATCAACTTCGCCTGATCCTCCAGTTCCCGGTAGGTATGTCCCATTCCTGTCAGCCCATAGAAAACACCTAGCACATCCCCGAAATCATCATTCACGACAGAAGGCCCAGCTCCTGCCGGTAGTTTTCCCTGCACATCACTCACTTTTCTCCGGAGTTTATCCCAAAGTTGCTGCATCTCATCCGCCCGGATCTCTTTCTTCACGTAAACCGTGATTTTTGACAGCCCGGCCCGATTCTCCGTCTTCAAATAATAGAGTTCCCCCAACGACTGTATGGATTCCTCCAACACGTCGGTCACCTGCGTCTGCACTTCCGATGGAGAGGCTCCCGGATAAGGGGTAAGCACCAAAGCCTGTTTGATCGTGAACGGGGCATCTTCCAGTTTCCCCATTTTCGCATAAGCGAACAATCCCCCGAACAGCACAAGCAAAAGCAACAGGATGGTCAGAGACTTTTTCTGTAAAAAATATTTAACCAGTTTCATGATAACATTCTTTTTAGCGAGTAACATCTTCCCTTAAAAAGGGCTATAACGAACCAAATCCATTAAATACGTTTCTCGTCAGCCACTTGCACCGCCATATTCTCCGACAAAAAACGAAGTCCGCTCACGACAATTGTCTCTCCCGCTTCCAAGCCGTCCACAACGGCGATCTCTCCTCCCGGCAACAATGTCCCTAAAGTCACGTTTTTTCGGCTTACCCGGTTCCCATCGGCATTCAGCGTCCAGACATAATCGCCAACCACCGGGCGATGACAGACGGCCTTCTGCGGGACAATCACACCCGCCTGTTGCAAAGTGCCATCCGAGCGCAGGAATAGTTTCCCGGACATACCTGCCGGAAGATGCTCTTCCCGATTCGGCAATAAAGCTGTCAACAGATAAGACAAATTGTTCGAGGTCGTACTTTTAGAAATCTCTTCTACCTTCGCCTTATAAGTCTTACCGGGCATGGCATCAAATTCCAATTCAACCTCCCGGACATTTCCTCGTCCGAAAGCGATCTCCTGTGTCACGTAGGCCTCCAGTTTCAACTGGCCGAGATCAACAAAGGAAATGACAGGTTGAGAGGCTTTCACATCTTGAAACTCCTCGATATACACCTCTCCCACATACCCGTCGAAAGGAGCGACCAATCGGGTATCGTTCAACTCATTCATGGCTGTCTCGTAAGCGGTCTTCGCCGAAATATACTCCGCCTTGGCTTTCTCGAACGTACTTGCTGAAACGTTATTTTTCCGGTAAAGGACTTCGATACGCTCGTATTCGGCCTTCGCCTGCTTGTATTGCGCCTCCATACGTTCCTCTCGGATTCGGAAATCACGAGGATCGATCTCTGCGATCACCTCACCCCGTTTATAATACGTTCCGGCATACACCTCAAACCGCTTGATCGGTCCTCCTACCCGGAAGGACAATTCCGAAGTACGGAAAGGCTTCGATATAAAAGAAAATTCTTTCTGATCCCCCTCGGAAGGCTTCACAGCTTGTGTCACTCGAACCACCATTCCCTGTTGACGGTCCTTTTGTTCAGCACCTTTACATGAAAATAACATCATGCAAAAACATAGTAATATTCCAAAATTCCCTGTTGTTTTCATTTTCATATTTTTTTGTTCTGAAACAAAAATAACAAGGGGAGCCGTACCGAACCGACTTTATTTTCCCCAAGCCGGGAAATCCGTAACCGAAACAGGAATAGAAAAGATGAAGTTTTCATCGAGATAAACAAAAATCCCTATCTTTGTGGAAACAACATCAATTTTATGGACATTGTAGAACTCCGAGAGTTATGTCTCTCTTTTCCTCACACGACCGAAGAATTTCCTTTTGACGAAACTACGTTAGTCTTCAAGGTCTTCAATAAAATGTTTTGCTGCACGGACATCATGCCATTCGAATGGATCGCCGTGAAATGCAACCCGGACTGGGCCATCGAATTACGGGAAAAACACCCGGAGATCACTTCCGCTTATCACTTCAATAAGAAATACTGGAACGGGATTAATATGCACGGAACTCTTCCCGATAAGTTCATTGAAGAACTCATTGAACACTCGTACCGAGAAGTTATCAAGAAACTTCCGAAAAGTTTTGTAAAGGAGAATTTCCCGGAGTTTTCACTCACGGAATCCAATCGGGGGAAATAATTACAAGAATGGGACCCAGTTGCCGGGTCCCATTCTTGTAATTATTTCTGAAGTTCACTCTCGATCATTTTCTGTAAAGAAGGATCGGAAGGACGGGGAGCTTGAGATTCCACGATACTGCCATCCTTGGCAAAAACCATAAAGCGGGGAATACCCGTAATCTTATAATCTTTCGTTATCTTACTCCATCCATCGGCAAACAACTGTACCCCGGGCAATTGCTCATCTACCAAGAATTTTTTCCATTTCTCGTAATTCTTCTTCTCGTCAACAGATACCCCGATGAAAACAACATCCTTACCTTCCATCGCTTTCTCCAGTTTCTTCAAGTGCGGTAATTCACCCCGACAAGGTGAACACCAAGTTGCCCATACATCAACCACGACCACTTTCCCCTTATAGTCGGACAAAGAGTGCATATTACCTTCGGCATCCGGATAGGCAAAATCTATTGCTCTCTCCCCCTTCTTGGCCTCGTAGAGGGCAGAAGCCTTAGCTTCCAACACTTTCAATTGCTCGGCATCTACATATTTTTTAGCCTCCTCCATAAACTCCAAATATTCGAAATAGGAACGCCCGAAACCTTTTGCCTGATTCACGACCAACTCCCCCTGCAATTTCTTACTGGGGATGACAGATAGTGCATCCTGTAACTCTCCCCCTCTTTTCCCATTCTCCAAACAATAAAACATCATGTACGATTTCAAGAGTTTCATTCCATCAGGCATTTCCAAAACTCTCTCATCCGTAAACTTATTTTTATCCGTAATGGTACTATAATAGGCGATACGCTGTTCTTTAGAAGGATGCTTGGAACGCGGGGTATAAATAAAATTCAATGCAAACCGATCCAACTCGCAGCCGACAAAATATTTCATCAACTCGTTAAAACGGGTATTTTTCGTTTTAATACTCTTGCAAAACGGTTCCGTCTTTGCAAGTAAGGCTTCAAAGTCCGGGAAAAAATCTTCAAAAGTACTATTATGCACCCGTGTGAAATACGTCGATTTTTCACACACCCGTTTAGAAAGATTTACCCACTCATACAATACCTTATTCTCAGCCGTATTGTGCTTACCTGTCAGATACACCGTATCCTTATCCATAAAAAGCGAAACGGCATCCCCCGCTTTCAGATAAAGCGGGTATTCATAATTTTTGCCATTCCCCACAACATAAAAACCTTCATATTTCGGGATAAAACTAAAACCATAATAACCATTTTGGTTATAAGAAGCACTTGCCAGCACTTTTTTTTCTCCTTTATCCACTCCGAACAACTGAATAGTCGTTCCAATTCCTTCTCCGACACGACATTCAACAGTTACCGGTTTCTGGGCGTGTAACATCCCAGAAAACAGCAAACAAACAATCAATCCTAATTCTATTTTCATATCAATAATTACCAACGAGTTATACATTTTACAGCACCTTCCGTGTCAATCACTTCCTCTACAGTCAAATTACGGCTATCGGTACTCTCCGGAGTAAGCCGATACACTTTTCCGCCATTCGCCTCGCTATAAGTTGCAACAAAAATATTCGAACTATAATCACCACTCGTAACGATATTCAAAGAAACGATAGCATCAAAACTCACATCCGGTACATTAACTTCTACACATTCATCAATTCCTTTTCGGTAAGTATATAGCTTATTACCTATCGAGAAATACAAGAAACCGTTCATCCAATCAATAACCGTGTATTCAGCCCCCTCGATCATGGCTGCATTACCTTTCAACTCTTCCATTTGATCCAAATGTCCCTCGTGTGTTCCGCTTGCCGTATTTTTTACTACCGAGAACTGACAACGCTGATATTTCCCATCTTCATCTTTCACGATTGCTACCGTACTCTCATTCGTCACTCGCTGCATATACAACAAATCTGAATTTGGGAGTGCCGAATCTTCATTTATATCATAGCAAGATTCCGTCACAAATCCCCCACTCTTCATTGCATAGGACACAAAACGTCCCCGATCCTGATCAAACAAAATTGCTGCATTACTACTAGCACCTCCATAATAAGGAGCCGCATTGAACTTCTTGTTATTCACATAAGTAACATCAGCCGAAAGAATACTCCTAGAAGTCAAAAGATGCACATTCCCCTCCCCGGTGAAGAAATACATAAATTGAGTCGACAAATAATACATGGACTTCATAGTATAACTAACCGGCTGGGGTGTCAACATAATCATACGCAACATATTCTTTTCTTCCCATGAAAAATCAGGCATATTCAACCAACCGGTAGCCTCTCCGGTAGCCACCCATAGCCTTTTCCCGCCCCAATTCTTGACGTTTGTATAAACGATGGAATTTGCCCCTCCGGACAAATAAGGGAATCCCGAACCACTCAACAATCCGGTCCGATGAACCTTATTTCCTTCCGTATCATCTGCATAGATTTCAATATCAACTTTACGATCAGCATCTTCCGTCATAAAGATAAATCCACCTTTTAGTTCCTCGACCACATTCAATTTAAAATCAGTGATCCAAGATACTCCCGTCTTTTTTTCTGTTACCGTATAATTTACCTGATAGCTAACCCCGCTCGCCAAGTCAATCGTCTCATTCAAATCTTTCTCGGTACTTAACACCACATCTCCATCATTCGTGATAACCTTCCACTCGAAAGTATAATCCTCCGGATTAGCGACTTCAGTCTTACCCTCCGTTCCCAAGACTTGTTTTTTCAAGTCGACTTCAAGATACAATACATGGCCACGCCCAACCGTCGTATCTTTCAATACCTCTGTCAGATCGATATCCTGCACCCAATTATAACTATAATTACCTTTGTCTTCATAGCAAGAATTCAGTACTCCTGCCAACAACAAACTTATTAACCCGATATAAATATATTTCAACATACACTTCTTCCTTTAATTGTTTGTATTCAATTCAGATGCAACAGGCCAATCTTCCGGTATCTCCACACCGGGGAACGTCATGTATCCCTTATCCGCTTCATTCGTATTTTCCGGATCTTGAGGCATCTGCGTCGGATCTCCGGCCTCTATAATCGCATTCAGGTAATTGGCAAAATAAACATTCGCTATTAATATTTTATTGCCAATACTACTTTTTATTTCATTATCCGAACTAAACCAATCGGTAGCCTCAAATCCCATTTCCTGATTAAAGAAATTAAATTTCGCCTCAGAGAAATATCCCAAAAAAGATTCCATCCACATGGACGGTTTAGTTAGTTTACTCGTAAACATCAACACGTGACGAGTAACGTCAATAGTATCCTTGTCCACAATTTTCTGGGGTATATTTTGCAAGAAATATTCATTGGAAACCAAGCGCAACTCGATAGAAACCGTAGCATCTCCCAAGCCTTCCCGGTAAATATGAATAGGAATTTCCCCGTACACGCTGTCCTTAGGCAAGATATACTCGGATTGCAACTCGTCATAATTCGTTCCGGCCACAGCCGTCGCGCTCTCAACTTTCACCTTAAATGCACGGTCACAGTCAACCATATCCCCTAAAGCCCTGACAGATAATCGGACAATCGTATCCGGCACATTATACATGGCAAAAGAAAAGACCGTTGTATCCATATACACGTTAGACACTTCAGAAGTCAACTTCGGGTAACAAAAATAAATGCTATCCGAACCTTTATACAAATCCAATTTGTCTTCTTCACAACTCCAGCAAAGCAAAACAATTCCTAAAAATATCAATATTTGTCTCATAATCCATTCTTCTTAATCTCGTCTGTTATCAGTTTCACTCTCAGGCAATGGAATAATATAATTTGGTTTCTTGGAGCCATTAGGACCGGAAACAGAAGTAATACCATTACGTTTCAAGTAGTAATAATATTGTCCTTCCCCATAAAATTCCTTCTCCCATTCCTGCCGCAGCGTTGTTTGAACATCCGAACCCACCATGCCGGACTGATACCCTCTAATCATTCGCAATTTCTCCAACCAGGAAGAAGCCACCACATCATCATTTGTTGTCGCCGCGGCAATCAGGTAAAGTTCACTCAATCGTAACATCGACTGAATCTCATATAAATAAGGATCACTTCTATTTTCCGTTTGTTCTGCATACTTCACAAACACCATCAGACCGGAAGTCTGCCGCCCGGTAGCCACTTCCCAAGAATGCTTACGATAATCATTCGGTTCATCATAAAGCTTATTTATATAACTCTCGGTTGACAATAAAATATTATCATCTTCCAAATCGGAACTAAACAACTCTTTATACATAGTCGTACGTTTCATGTTATGTAAGGCAAATAACTCTTCACAGAAGAAAACCCGATCTTTTACCGCAACTGTTTGCGAAACCGGAGTAAAGGCCGTATTAAAATTATTCGCCTCGTTAGTCTTCGGATCTTTACCTTCCAACAAGGTTGTTGCAATCCGGTATGCTTCATCTGCATATTCATCTCCTAAATACCAGCACATACGGGCTTTTAACGCCCACACGGCATAATAATTCAAACGCAGATTACGATAATCCCAAAAATCTTCATCTTTGACAATACCCTCTGTCAAAATCACATCCTCAGACAAAAGCACGATAGCCGAATCAATATCCGCGAATAAATGTTCAACCAACTCGTCTGCCGGGAGAATAGGCCGCGTGACATCCGTCACCACATTGTAATAAGGGATAGAGGATTCTTTCTTATTCGCCTCAGAGTACACCGGCCCGAAAATTCGAAACATATCAAAATGCAACAAAGTGCGGATTGCCAATGCTTCTCCCATCGACATCCTGTAATTGACGTGTGACAGCAAATCTTGATGTTCTGGCACCTTCTCCAAAAATTCATTACAATCGGCGATCAATTTGTAAGCCGCTTTCCAGATCGCCTCAAAAGTCCCTTTCGGCCCGTCATTCGTATATTTATATTCACTCAGATCATAATAAGTATGCCCGCTAGATAATTTATACCGCTGCCCCAACACATCAATAGCACCACCTCCCAGATTCTCCGCATACAGATCATTAGATGCAAGACTCAAGTATAAACCGTTCAAAGCCCGCTGTATCCCGTTCTCCGTGGAATAAAGCTGATCTTCAGCCATCGAGTCGTAAGGCTTCACATCCAGCCAGCTATTACAGCCCCCGAAGAATAAACCTCCTGACAGAATTGTTAATATAATAATTGCTTTTCTCATAATTTCATTTTTTACTCATGCTTAAAATGTCATATTCACAGAAAAAGAAACCGTCCGTGCAAATGGATAAGAAGTACCCCGTTCGGCCTTAATGGTCGAGCAACGGAAAATATCATTCATATTGGCACGTATCGTCATGTTCTTTAAAAATACTTTTTTCAACCATTTCTGTTCTCCAAATTCATAGGCCAGTGATATAGATTCACCACTTAACGTATTTTCTTTCTGAACATAGCGGGAAGTCATCGGTGCGGTTTCATTATCACTAACAGTTGAAGTGATCTTTTTATATTGGGCACGATCTCCCGGTTTCTGCCAACGATCATACAAGGCACGCTTATCCTGATTATAAGCGGTCATCGCCGTTGTCTTCAGATTTTCAATGCGGTTATATAATTCTGTATTAAAATAATCGGCATCAATCCGATAACGGAAATAAGCACTAATAGAAAAACCCCTGTAATAAAGATTGGTACCAAACACACCTTCCAACAAAGGCTCCGTGTTCCCCACCACCGTCTCGTCGTTTATATCATAATCGAAAGTATAACTTCCATCCTTTTTAATATAAATCTCCGATCCTGTCATCGGATCTATACCTGCAGAACGAACGGCCCATATGTCGGTCGGACTACCCCCATCCCGGTAACGCGTCAGAGAAGTAGACTTCAACTCATCATTCAGCAATTCCAAACCCGCACCGATATTACGATATGTCTGTTTCTGATGCCGCCCGTTCAAAGAGAACGACCAGTTAAGACGATCTTCCGCCTTTGACATAACAGTTCCAACCACATTGAAACTGACCCCTTTCGTACGTTGAGCTCCCAAATTCGTGATGTAAGAATCACGCCCCGTGGAAGAGGCTATTGAAGTCGTTACCAACATGGGATCAGTATCTTTCCAATAAACATCCGTATTAATTTTCAAACGATTATTCAATACCGTCAAATCCAATCCCAAGTTATAATCCATCGTTTTCTGCCATTTCAGATCGGGATTCCCGAAACCGGAAACATTAGCACCCATACCGAAAGCATTTTGCAGGTTCGTATTATACACGTAAGTCGTATAGGCCTTATAAGCAGAGAAGTTCTGATTTCCCGGATTACCGACAGAAAAACGTAGTTTTAACCAGTTCACCCAATCCCCGATAAAAGCCTCATTATGAATATTCCAAGCAACCCCGACAGACCAACTATCCGTGAAGCGCTTATTCGTCCCAAATACCGAAGATCCGTCTTTACGATAATTCACGTCCAACAGGTACCGGTTGTTGTAAGCATAGTTAAGATTCAGGTAAAAACTCGTACTACGGGTAGTAGACTCATTATATGAAGGCTTACTTTCGGTAGCATATTCGTTGGCAAAAGCAGGATTCGGAACGTTATCATCCGGGAAACCGATTGCAGTAAAAGCGTCATTGATCAAACGTGTAGAAGAGAAGTTCCACCCTAACACGGCATTTACTTGATGTACATCTCCCAACAATTTTCCATACGTCACAGTCACATCCCCATCATATCCCCAACGATCAGTTGTTGATTTCGTGTAAGAACCCCGTTCCGTCTTTTCCGTTTCGTCAAAATCAGTATGGAAAGGAGACTTGAACTTTTCGCTCTTGTTATTACCTTTCGTCAGACTGATTCTTCCCCGTGCCATGATCCCATCCATGGGACGCCATTCCATCTGGAAATTGTTGCGGAAAGAGATCTCTTTCGCTCCATCCAGATAGTTCAAGCTGGCATTATACAAAGGATTTTCAACTTTAATCGACCAAAAACCACCATCAACCGAAGACTCTTCCAAATACTTCGGCACAGAACCTTCGTAATCTTTCGGGTAATAGGGATTCGTCTGCACATACACGGAGAAACTTTGCGGTGCATTTTGACTTTCCGTATAGTCTAACGTAAATTTATTGTCAAAACTGAATTTACCTTTCCGGTAACGTAAATCAATATTAAAACTCAAAACGTCACGTCCGGATTGTTTCATTACTCCTTGGGTTCCATTATAACTCAGCCCAACTCCATACAACATGGCATCATCACCCCCTTCAACATACATATTGTGTTTATGCGAAAACCCCGTTCTCACCGGTTCACTCAACCAATAAGTATCCACCCCGCTTTGCACGTTTTTCAACCGCTGGTTATAAAGATTCATTCGATCAACCAAATATTCTTCATTTGAGGTCTTCGTGTAATAGCCAGTCAACCACTCAAATTCCAACTTCTCAGCGGCATTCATCATATTATAATCGCTAAGATCCGGCATCTGAACCGTGAAGTCACCATTATAAGACAAACGCAATGTTCCCGGAGCGGGACGCTTGGTTTCCACTACCACCACTCCATTAGCGGCCCGAGAACCGTAGATTGCCGTGGATGCAGCATCTTTCAATATCGTAACAGAAGCCACCCGCTCCATATTCAAATCAACAATCGTCTGCAAATCTACCTCAAAACCATCCAAGATAAACAAGGGTTGATTCGGGTCAACGGCATAATCCTCTTTCAGGTTGACGATACTCGTTTTACCTCGAATATCAATATCAGGCAATTTATTCGGATCGGAACCGAACTCGTTGTTCGGGGTGATATGAAAAGAAGGGTCCAACGTTTTTAAACTCTGCAAAATATTTTGCGATCCCATCATTTTCAAATCCTCTTTCTTATATGTCGTTGCGGAACCGGTAAAACTTTCAGATTTACGCTCGAAAATACCGGTCACGACCACCTCGTCCATTTGGGTAGTCTCCTCCTCCAATACAACTTTTAGCTCCGTCTGTCCGGAAAACGTCACTTCAGCCGTTTTCATTCCGATAAAAGAAAATTGCAAAACCGTTCCAGCCGTATGGGGAAAAGAAAGAGTGAATTTTCCGTCCATATCTGTCGAAGCTCCCAACGTAGTACCTTTTAGCAAAACGGTTACTCCCGGTAAAGGTAATCCTTGGACATCTACAACCACACCTTTTACCACCCGTTGCTGCACAGGGTCAGGTTTCGTTTCTTGGGGACGGATAACCACCGTATTATCAACAATACGGAACGTAAATTTTTTCCCTAAGACTTGTCGTAAAGCCTCATCCAAGGAAACATTCTGGCAATGAACCGAAACTTTTCCCACGGCATTAATTTCCTGATTGTTGTAAAAAAAGTCCAGTTTTGTCTGTTTCTTTATCGCATCAAGCGCTTCTTTACAAGTTGCATTACTTAGATCGAGACTAATACTGTCCGCCTGAGTGTAAGTGCCCGCACTTAATCGCAAAATACCAAAGAGGATTAAAAAAACGGTTAATTTCATAAACCTCCATGTTTTCAATAAAAAATTCATACATTTGTAGTTATGGGTTTAACAATTACCGGACGCCTACTGCAATTTGTGCCCGGCCGATTAAAACACACCTACGGTAATCGCATCAACGGTTACCGTTTTTATATTATAAATTACGAAATACTTTCACTTGCCGTCCCTCCACCTTGAACCTAACATTGGTCGTCTCCTCAATTAATTCCAACACCTGTTCCAACTCGTTATAACGTTTCATCACTCCGGTAAAGCGATAATATTTTGCCACCACATCATCAAAACGAATCTCCACATCATACCAGCGTTCCAACTGATGCGCAATAGCTTCCAAAGACATATCGCTAAACACAAAACGTCCTTTTTTCCAAGCAATAATATCATCAACATTTACTTGTTCGGTCGTAATCACCCCACCCTTCAAAACAGCCTGTTCACCCGGCTCAAGAATATATTCCTGATAAGTATCCGGATAGGACACTCGAACTTTCCCTTCAGCCAAAGTCGTACGTAAACAATTGTCATCCCGATAAGCATTGATATTAAATTCTGTTCCCAAAGCCTCCACCTGCATATCGTTTACCACAACTCGGAAAGGTTTCGTCGCATCTTTCGCCACCTGAAAATAAGCCTCTCCTTTCAAGAAAACTTTCCGTTCTGTACCGACAAAATCAACCGGGTAACGTAATTCTGATTCCGAATTCAACCACACCCGAGTTCCATCGGACAATTGTACCTGATATTCCGTAGAACGGGGAACACTCAACGTATTAAAAATCTCTTCCTCCAACTGTACGTTCTCTGCATGATAAATCATCTGCTGTCCGGCACTCACCAGAATTCCGGTTCCACTCTCCTGGATTACCGAATCATTATTCCATTGTTGCACTTGGAGTACTCGCCCATCGTTCAAGGTAAGTGATACTTGATGACGCTTTCCCACGTTTTCCGGCTTCGGAACGACCTCATCGGAATGATGACCATAAAACCAGATACCGACAGCCAGAGGCATCACGATAGCAGCCGCCACCGCCCACTTCCGTACCAGCTCTCTTCTCCGAGAATATTTCAACGTCCGGCAAACTTGCTTCCACATACGTTCCTTATCCGGCGGACTGGCCACTTTCCGGCACTCATCCATACGGACCAGTAGTGAGAATAATTCCTTATCCACCTTTTCCTTGTTACTACCTGCCAAGAAATCATCCAACTTCTTATGTAACTGTTCTTTCTCCATTTTCAAAACCAGTCTTTACATTCTTATTGTATTCTTTCAAACACACTAATGACAGGTAACTGAAAAAAAAGGGTGAAAAAAGAAGGATTTTTTTTCACATATATCCTAAAAAAATAAGTAATGCTATGATCTCCAAATCTTTTTCATTGAATTCGGCTCGCAATTTACTATAAGCACTTTTTAATTGCGTTTTGACCGTATTAACAGAGACATCCAATCTTTCTGCCACTTCCTTATACTTCAAACCTTCAATACAAGCCAGAATAAAAATCTCACGGCACTTCTCCGGCAACGAGTCAACAAACACATTCAAGCGTTCCCGCATGATATTCAACTCTTCTTCATCCTCCGAAACTTCTTCCTCCATTATCTCCCATCTCTGACTTTCCTCGTAATGATGTTTCACTTTCAAATGCTCCAAATAATTTTGGCAACGATGATCCACGGCCTTACATAGATAGCCGACAACAGAATCCGTTATTTTCAAATTTTTCCGCAATTGCCAGAAACGAATAAATACCTCCTGCACTATGTCTTCGGATACTGAACTATCCTTTACAAAGCCAAACGCACGATAATACAACACGTCCGTGTACTCTCGAAAAAAGTATTCCAAAGCGGATGTATCTCCCTGTTGCATTTTTTCGAAAAGGATCAACTCATCTGGCATAAGACAATAGGTATTATTTCAAACAAACTCACCGTTATGCAAAAAAAGGTTTTTATTCCATACCGAAAAAGCAAAAAAATCATAAATAACAACAATAATACCACACATAATATCCCAAAATCGTCACACACTCGCTTCCATGGGGCAAAGTAAAGACTGACAGTTGGGGAAATCCTATCTCGAATTATTCCAGAACACACAACGTATTCCTCAGCCGTCAGTCAGTAAAAATTATTATTAATCTTCTTGTTGTTGGCGTTTCACCTCGGCAAGAACTTCTTTCATATCCAAGCCTGCCGCCTCGGCAATACCTTTACCACAACGTTCGTCTGCTTGGTAAAAGCGAGCTGCCACCCGCACTTTTATATTCACGGGCACTCCTTCCATAGCTGCGGCAACATTCGTGTGTATTCGCTTCTTCTCGTCTTCAGGTACCAGACGATACAGGTCTCCCGGTTGCGTGTAATAATCTTTATCTTGTTGGTAATGATTACCCATTCCCCGGATATCAAAAGGAGGTTGATTATAAGCATGGTTATCTACCGGTCCGCCGAAACTATTCGGCTCATAGTTCACCGCACCACCACCGTTACCATCCACTCGCATAGCTCCGTCCCGGTGGTAATTGTGCATCGGACAGCGAGGTGCGTTTACCGGAATAGAATCTGCGTTAATTCCCAAACGATAACGATGGGCATCCCCGTAAGCGAACAGACGCCCCTGCAACATCTTGTCCGGTGAAAAACTGATTCCCGGGACCACGTTAGCCGGGTTGAAAGCAGATTGTTCCACGTCGGCAAAATAATTTTCCGGATTCCGGTTCAACTCGATCACCCCCACCTCAATCAACGGGTAATCCTTGTGACTCCAGACTTTAGTCAAGTCGAACGGATTAAAACGATACGTTTCCGCATCCTTTTCCGGCATGATCTGTACACACATTTTCCATTTTGGGAAATCCCCCTTCTCGATATTCTCGAACAAATCCCGCTGGGAATGTTCCCGATCTTTTGCCACGATCTTTTCCGCCTCTTCATTCGTGAAATTGGCAATCCCTTGCATACAACGCAAATGGAATTTCACCCAGCAACGTTCGTCATACTCGTTATAAAAGCTGAACGTATGACTTCCGAACCCGTGCATATGACGGAAATCTCGTGGAATACCCCGATCACTCATCAAAATCATCACCTGATGCAATGTCTCCGGCGACAGGCTCCAGAAATCCCACATCGCCGTGTTACTCCTCAGGTTCGTCTTCGGGTCTCTCTTTTGCGTGTGAATAAAATCGGGAAACTTCAACGGGTCCCGAATAAAGAAAACAGGTGTGTTATTCCCAACCAGATCCCAGTTCCCCTCGTCAGTATAAAACTTCATGGCAAATCCCCGAACGTCCCGTTCCGTATCGGCTGCTCCCCGTTCTCCCGCCACCGTGGAAAAACGCATGAACACATCGGTCTTCTTGCCAACCTTGGCAAAAATGCTTGCTTTCGTATAACGGGTAATATCATTCGTCACCGTGAACGTGCCAAACGCCCCGCTTCCCTTGGCATGCACGATACGTTCCGGAATCCGCTCCCGGTTAAAATGAGCCAATTTCTCGATCAGCCAAACGTTTTGCAAGAGAGCCGGTCCATGAGGTCCCGCTGTTTGAATGTTTTGATTATCACCTACCGGAGCCCCGGCTTCAGTGGTAAGTTTTTGTTTCTTTTCCATGGTTAATAAGGTATATTCGTTATCATCTATATCTCGATTATACCTTATTAACCATTAAAAAGTTTTACAAACGAATCAAAAATTTTTATTCCGTTTTCGGCTTGCGAATGTAATGAGGCATCTCAAAAGGAATCTCCAAAGAAAATTCTACCAACCCCATAAACTCGCCATTCTCATACCACGGGGTCTGATAAATCAATTTCTTCACGCCGTTTTTCTCGATCGTGTAAGCATTCGTGGCATGTTCCTCCATCAACTGCACTAACTTCGTCCGGGCAGGCTCCGGGTGACAATCCAACACGTTCTGCCCGACAAGATCTCCGTGATTCGTCATTTGAGATTTATCATTCATTTGAAGAATCTTACCCTCTTTATCGCAAACCGTGATAGCCACGTTCAATTCTTTCATGTAATCCATAGCAGTCATTTTTTAATTGATTCGCAAATCTACAATTTTTCATCATGCAGATTCCCATTTTCCCGAATTAATAGCCATAACCCACATTTTTCTGCAAATTTTTCTGCAAATATTTTGCGGAATTCAACAAAACCCCTATATTTGCATCGCTTTTGAGAAAATTCCTTAGTAGCTCAGTTGGTTAGAGCGGCGGACTGTTAATCCGTAGGTCGTAGGTTCAAGTCCTACCTGAGGAGCCAAGCAGGACAGACCGACAGAAATGTCGGTCTTTTCTTTTTCGACTGGCTGTAACTCTTTAGGTATCATCGCAATTTTCGTTATCACCTCGTTTATTGTTGCGGTTCGATACTCGTTTTCTAAAAATTGAATTTTTTCTGGAAATATCGAACCAATAATTTTTACCTTTCCTTCCGTGTCCGCTTTTTCAAAATAATATCCCAAGTTTTCGAGTATATTTAACGAGTAGTTAATCTTTTCCCGGGTCTCTTTCATGTTACTATCCTTCAACATCTCTCTCTGGCTTTCCAAGTCTCTTATTACTTGCTGGTGACGGTTTATATAACGCTCGTGTGTTTCTGACGTGATTTTACCAGCAATCAACAAATCGTCTGCCTCGTCTATCTTCTTCGTGGTCTCCATGATGTCCTTGTCTAGCATCGTCAATCGAGTTGCGGTATCCATTCTTTGCTCGTCTTGTAAATCCGCCACCACCACTTTAAATAACTCCACGACCTCTCGGCTTGGTTTGAAACTATCTAGCAATTGAACGAATGAACGATTCGCACGAGTGGCACTAAAACGCTGGTGCCCCGTATGATTACAATGATAATAAGGATAACGATTCCCGTTACGACCACGGGAATAACTTCCGGTTAAATTCCCCCCGCAAACGGGACACGTGAGAAAGTTGCGCAAGTACAACCCCGGCATCATCTTCAATTTCGCTTTCGGATGGTTCTTTTTCTTGCCATCCAATAACTCTTGAACCCGGTAGAACAAATCCCTATCAATTATCGGGCGATGCGTACCAACCACCCATTTTTCGGGATTCCCGTTAAAACCCGGAACGTGGACATCACCCACGTATAACCTGTTTCTTAGCAAGTTCAAAAAGTTTTGTTTACTTCGAACGTTTAAGCCCTGTTCCAGCATCTTTTTCCGAACCACGTCCGCAGAGTACAAACCTGTCGAGTACAAGTCAAAAGCGACACGCACTAAACTTGCCTCGTGTTCGTTCACCAGCAATTCAGAGGGTTCATCCCTCGTGTGTTTTTTCCAGTAATAACCTTTAGGAGGTTGGCTCGTGTACTTCCCGTTTAATCGAGCCTTGTTATAACTTTCCTTCACCCGCCTCGACGTTTTCAACCGCTCGGCATGACTGGTTGCCAAGTACATCGCTAACATCACGATATAATCCGCTTGACCGTAATCTATATGCTGTTCTATGCTGTTTACCTCGATTCCTTGCTCTTGGAACCGTTTAATTTGTACCAAGGCATCCGAGAGTTCTCGGGCAAATCTATCCCACCTTATCACCAGTATCATGTTCACCTTGTTACTCTTTTTCAGGGCGAACTCTTTCATATTCTTGTATTCCGGACGGTTGAATGTTTTAGCGGAAAAATCCTCTATATAAACATCCCTGACCAAGTTATACCTCTTCGTTGAACAATAACGTTCGATATAATCTTTTTGATAATCTAAACTATATCCCTTGTCCGCCTGTTCATCACTACTAACACGGGCGTAACCGATTACATTTACTCCCTCCATAATCGCAAAGTTTTAAGTTCCACAACATCCTCCACGTCTAACGCCAATTGTATCCGGGCTAACTCGTAGAGTAGTGCTCTTATTTGTTTTACATCTTCATCCGTGTAAGATTTTCCGTTACTTTTTAATATTTTCTTGCATGATTCTAAACTAATCATTCAATCTTCAATTTTTCATGCCTTCCGGCTTATTCGCACGTCTTCTAAGTCTATCAAGAATCGCCACGTTCTCAACGTGGTGCTTTGGCGATTCCCCGAATCAACTACTCTAATCAAGGATAGACTCGCTTTTAACTATAATTTCATGGAATTTGTTAGCTTTTATGCAAATATACACGCAAAAAAATTGAAAACCCAACTTTACTACATTAAACTATCATTTTCGACCGAAAAATTCAATATAAAAGAATCGGCACTGATCGTGCCGATTCTTCAATCCCTTTAAGTTTTTATTGACCGTATTCATGTAACAGTATCAAAACACTCATTTATTCATCAGAATTTTCTATAGCATACACAAACGTGAATGTTCCTGTCATTGTTTTCACGTTTCCACCTTCCATATCATCAAAAGTCACGTTAAACTCCATTGTAACTTGTCTTTTTTGAGCATCATATTCTAAAACCTTCAATGAGCCTGTTTTACTATACAAAGGCTCCGTGTTATCATGCAAGTCATTTATAAAAGCATCAAAACTATTCGCCTCTTGCTCTTTTCCACTCATGTCCATGTATTTGTTTACTTGATATACTTTATCTTTTGCGATAGAGTTCAAGTTAAAATCACTGGCGGCAAAATAAATATCATTATTGACCAGTTTTTTCTCGTGAAGATAAAAACCTATCACGAATTGCTCCAAATCTTGAAGGTAATAGGCATCGATTCCATAAACTTTATACGTTTTTTCCCCGACCTTTACCACGTTTTCACTTTTCTTTCCATCATCATTCTCATCGTCATCATCATCAGAACAAGCCACAAACATCGTTGCGAACAACGCTAACAATAAAAAAATCTTTTTCATGTTTAAATTGCAATTTATTTTACCCCAATCCCCCAAGTGGTAGATTTATAAATGAAAGAAGCGTGGGAATTGTTAGTTTATCTATTAGGAGGTACGACCAAGCACCTTGCTGTAAATAAACGACACCCCACGCTAAACCTGTATATATTAAAGTGTATATACGGCAAGCATGAACGTTTGTATCGCTTATCCCTACAGCTATGAAAATTGGTCGTTTCCCTAATAAGGATAAAGCTAAACGCTTCTATATGTTCCATGTCCACGAGTCTCCCCGCAAACGTCACAAAGGTACATACTTTTTAGCATTCTACAAGCGTCTTCGTGGGGTGTCATACTTTTATTTTATCACCTGTTTGATTTCGCCAAAATTAACTTGATTTTTTGAATAGTGCTGACAGAACGCCCTGTTATTTTTGCCACGTTCCTGAGTGAATAGTTCTTTTTAAGTAGTTTTACTTCCTCTACATATTCAGCCAATAATTTCTCCTCACCCTTCCTGTAACCTTCCTTGCGCCCAACCTTACCTCCATTCTCCCGGTAGTTCCTGTACCCGCTAATCATACGTTCTTGTATTGTCTTTCTCTCCATTTGAGCTATCTCCGCCAGAATCGTAACAAGCAATTGACTCATCGGGTTTATCTTTCCCTCGTCCGTCAATGTTTCAATCCCGTAATTCTGGATAAAGAGGCTAATCCCGTTCTCGTTCAGTACCTCGATAGTTTTCAAGACTTGTAACGTGTTCCGCCCAACCCGGGACAACTCGCTCGTCAAAACTTTCTTAACCTTGTGCTCTTTCACGTAAGCAATCATGTTCATCAACTCCTCCCTCTCCTCGTTACGTTTTCCCCCGCTGACCTTTTCTGCGAACACTCTTTTTACCCTCATCCCGTTGCGAGTCGCGTATTCGGTTAAATCATTCACTTGTCGTTGATAATCCTGTCTATCCCCGGTAGAAGACACCCGGGCAAATATCACGACTTCTTTTAGCTCCTGTTCCACTTTAATTCTTTGCGTTATTCCAGTACAAAAATCCATGTTATAAAACCTTATTTTCAAGATTAAAACAGTACATTTTTTAAATGGTACACTCTAGTACCACTTGGTCGGTTTATTCCACCCGTTCAACTCGTACATCTTTTCCAGTGCCTCGATTCGATTTCGACACCACGCAACCTTTTCCCCCGTCAACACGCTCCACACTCCCCAACCGCTACCGCCACAACTTACTTTATACTTGACCTTGTTTCTCATGCTTGTAATGGTTTATCATTTTACAATAATACAAATGTAATGGTTTAATAGGTATTATCCAAATAATTCAACCAGATTTTAATAGTTTAACACTACATAATCACATTCTTGTAATAATATATCAAACTTATTCACTACATTTGTAATAAATAAAGCACTACATCATGAGCGAGTTAAGGATAAAAGAATTATGCAAGCTAAAAGGCATGACCATGCAGGACATAGCTTTAGCGTTGAATATTAATCGAGTGAACCTGTCAAGCAGTTTGAACGGGAACCCCACATTAGAACGCTTACGCCAAGTGGCGAACGTCCTAGGCGTGGAAATTTCGGAACTATTTCAACCTTCACGTGCCAATGAAGTACGTGGGTTCGTGGAGTTTCAAGGGGAGATTTTCAGAATCAATACCCCGGAAGATTTATTCGACTTGACCGATAAGGTCAGGCAACAAATCACGCCACTAGCTCCCGGAAAGGAGTAATCTTGCTCGCCCCGGCTTGTAACCTGTTCAATAAATCTCTATAAGGTTTCATCACTTGGCTCACGGGAGTTTTAGGAGAGATTAGTCCCCGGAAAGTTTCTTCCACCCTGGCAAGGTCGTAACCGTTTACCTCTAGCACGCATTTACACTTGTAATCGTTTAGTGATAATGTCCCCGGGGCTACCGTCTCGCTAAAATCAAGAGCCTCGTCAAGGAGTGCGAGTAACGGGTTACTCGTCGAGTTTAACACCTCGTTCAAGGCGGTACTCTCGATTCCAAGACCTTTCCGTATGCCTTCCCTCGTGGTGAGGTTCAACTCGAAACGAACTTTACCTTTGTAGTACTCCATTAGCTTGTCCTTGTCAAATAGGCTATCAAGGAAAGCCTTGTTCTTGGAGTTACCCAGTTCCTTCGACTTGTCATACACGACTAAACGTTTCTTGTAACGGTCTGTTTGAACCACTTTCCTTAACACCACGTTACCACGGTAATTCTCGCAAGTCCACTTCCGGCAATTTTTCACGTGTGTTGCCATGTACCCTTGAATCAACGACACGTCCGGGTAAACGATGTCTCTCGTCACGTCACATTTCACGACGGATGAATTTACCAGGATGTTTCCGGTATCCAACAAGCAAATCCCGAGCCCGTTTACTCTATCCAAGCATTGCTTTATATTATCCCCGTTTATCAATTGTATTGAATCATCACCAAGTATTTTAGAGGTAAACTCCATGACTAGCTCGTTTTTCTCGTAATCAACTTTTATCATTAAACTTGGAACTTTACCCTTGTAACTACAAGAAACAAGTTCATCACCTCGATATTGTGCGGTAAAACATTTCATGTCTATATCATTTATGTAATCCAAACTCGTCACCATTTTTAATTTATCAAAACATAACATCTTTATTTCCTGGTTTGCACTATTATTAACTTGTTAAAAAACAAGTTTTGTAACCTTGACAAGTCAAGAAATGACCGGGGAAATTAAATCTCCCCGGTTTCCACGTCTTTACTTGCATCAGGTTCCGGTTTTTTGGGTACTGTTTTCCAGTACCTCTTTAAACCGTCTGATATTTTCCGGATATGCTCCGGGCTTTTTCCCCTGTTTCTTAAAGACTGGCTAATCCTAGCCTTCACGTCGTCTTCCATGTCACGATACTGTCTTTTTCCTGTCGTTGTCATAATCTGAATGTATTTTCTTGTAAATAGTATCAAGAAATGAAAAGTAAGGACGAGAGGTATGAAAAGTATAGTAAAACTAAGAAAACTCTCGCTCCTGACCACGATAAACAGAAGACACCGTGGGTAAACCTACCTTATCAAGCTCTTGAAAAAAATGAAAGCGGGGATACCGTGTCTCGTTCACGGGGGGACGTCCCCGCATTTTTACAATTCACCTATGACACACGTGAATCATATCACTATTATAAAATCTTTCAAAGCCCATATTTTATCTAAATCTGCCATAAATTGGTTCGAGAATAGTCTCGAATAGAGAGCTAAGAAGCTGAAAGCCAGTAGAAATACTGGCTTTTTTCATGCTCAGAACCTTCGATTTTCATGCAAAAATTCAAACCATCCATTAAATAAACACTTGTTTTAAAACAACTTAGCTACTTTATCCAAAATCATAAACACATTCAGACAAACAAGATATTAAAATACCATATTTGCTATCATTTACACTTCATTTGCTATCAACTGGTCACCAAAGTGGTCACCTCTCTTTCAAAAAGTGGTCACCTTTTTTAAAAGAATAAGTTATTGTTTTAAAGACCATTAAATAGCTTACATAAAAAAATCAGGAAAAACATTTTCAAACGTATTATCTTCGCATGCTTAATCAATATAACGTCAATGAAAGAACTTCTAGATTTAACCTTACTCCGGGAGATTCTCAATTCTTTCAAGGCGGAGAACATAACAAGCACTAGCAATCAAATTGATATATACCTTGACGAGAAAATCTATATCTATTAGCAACAAATAAAAGCAAATCATACCTAATTCCCGACCTCAAACCGGGTTGAAAATGGAAAAAGGATTTGAATTGCTGATCTATTGCCCCATGATTGCATTCCAACCTCGGAACACAGTGTATGTTATTTTTCCTTATATCCTGTTAAAATGGCGGCTATAATCGGGCGATAAGGCGGCGACAATGGGGCGACAGCGCCTAATTGTCACCCAACAATCGCCCAACAACCAGATAATTTTCATGACCAACCTTGGAAATACCCCTTTAAAACCAATACTATACCCAATTCTTCTATTCCAATAAAAACCAGCGTGCAGGATTATCCCCCCACCCTGGTTTTCCAACAATATTCGACGATTATTATACCTTTTCAATCATTTCTTCAACAATTGTTCCCGAATAATCTGTTCATATTTTTCAGGAGTGGCCCCAGTTTCAATAATCGGTTTTCCTCCCACCGGGATAAAAAACAACGTGGGCAGGGCCACCACGTTAAACATACTACATAACTCTTTTTCCTTGTCAGCATTTACTTTCAGGAACAAAACTTGATCTTTGTATTTTTCCGCCATCTTTTCCATTTCCGGGATCAAACGCATACAAGGCCCGCACCACGTCGCCCAGAAATCAATGACCACGGGTTTGTCCCCCTTGAACACGAACTCTTTATCTTTACGATAATCGTAAATATGTTCCAGGAAATACTCTCGGGTAATCGGGTTCAATTTCCCGGGAACAACCGACGAGGTAACATCTCCAACCACGTCATCTTTCACTTCAACCAAATCGAAAGACTGAAAATAGATTTTTTGTTTTTGATAATCTATTGAAATAATTCCCTTTTCCAGTATGCCGGAACCTAACACCGAATGAGGCAATTCTTTATTTTCCGCCACGACCACGCTACCCAACTGATCTTTCACGAAATCACACACAACGGCAGTCTTCGTCTTGGTGATTTTCACGGACTTCCCGTAAC